>NZ_JBIQHY010000072.1:19667-34115 GCF_044508335.1 Actinomadura sp. | reverse complement strand
CGTGCTGGGCGGCGCGGCCGGCGGCGCCGCCGGCTACGCGGTCGCCGCGCTGCTCGGCCTCGGCGGCACCGGTCCGGCCGGCGAGCTGCGCAACGTCGGGACCGGGGCGCTCGCCGCGCTGGTCGCCGGCGCGGTGTTCCTGATCATCGCTTTCGTGCTCGACGGCCGCGACCTGCGCGCCGTCCTCACCCGGAAGGTGACACGCAATGGCTGACAACCGGGACCTGGACGGGCTGCGCGTCGCGCTCGTCCTCGGCACGAGCGCGGGCGGCGTCGGGCGGCACGTCCGGTCCGTCGCGGCGGGCATCGCCGGGCGCGGCGCCCGCGTGCTCGTGTGCGGGCCCGCGCAGACCGAGGAGCAGTTCGGCTTCACCGCCGCCGGCGCCGCGTTCGCCGAGGTGGACCTCGCCGACCGGCCCCGCCCGGTGCGGGACGCGAAGGCGGTGGCGCGGCTGCGGTCGCTGCTGCGCGGCGCCGACGTCGTGCACGCGCACGGGCTGCGGGCCGGCGCCCTCGCCGCGGCGGCGGGCGCGCGGGTCGCGCCGGGGCCGCTGCGGTTCTCGCGGGGCGGCCCGCCGCTCGTCGTCACCCTGCACAACGCCGTGATCGCGGGCGGGCGGACGGCCGCCGTGTACGGGGCGCTGGAGCGGGTCGTGGCGCGCGGCGCCACCCGCGTCCTCGGAGTCTCGCCCGACCTGGAGGAGCGGATGCGCTCGCTCGGCGCCAGGTCGGTGGGGCACGCGATCGTGCCCGCGCCGGCGCCGCGGGCGCAGCCGGGCCCGGCCGTCCGCGCCGACCTGCGGGCGGAGCTGGGCGTGGGGGAGCGGCCGCTGATCCTCACGGTGGGGCGGCTCGCGGCGCAGAAGGGCCTGCCCACGCTGCTGGACGCCGCCGCCGTGTGGGCGGGACGCACCCCGCCGCCGCTCGTCGCGATCGCCGGCGACGGCCCCCTGGAGGCCGGCCTGCGCGCCCGGATCGAGGCCGAGGACCTGCCCGTCCGGCTGCTCGGCCGCCGCTCCGACGTCCCCGGCCTGCTGGCCGCGTGCGACGTGGCGGTCGTGCCGAGCGTGTGGGAGGGGCAGCCGCTGGTCGTCCAGGAGATCCTGCGGGCCGGCCGGCCGCTGGTCGCCACCCGCGTCGGCGGAATCCCCGGCATGGTCGGCGCGGGACGGCCCGCGGGGGACTCGCTGCTGCACGGGCCGGAGAGCGACGCGGCGCTGCTGGTGCCGCCGGGGGACGCGGAGGCGCTGGAGCGCGCGGTGAGCCGCGTCCTGGACGACCCGTCCCTCGCCGCGCGGCTCGCCTCCGCCGCCGCCGAGCGCTCGGCCCTGCTGCCGGGCGAGGACGACGCGGTCGACCAGCTCGCGAACGTCTACCGGGAACTGGCCGACGGCCGGCGCTGAGCCTTGGACGCTCGAACCGGGGACATGGTTCGGAACCGGGTCGAAGGATTTCCGGCGGAAGGGGAACGCCCCCGCGCCGGCCCGCGTTGAAGTAGGCATTGGAGGGGAGTATCCCCGCGCACGGTTCCCGTCAGTACGGCCGGCCCATGCCGGCCCGGGTTCCGCGGCCCGCTTCGCTGCAGGGCGGGAGAGACCTCCAGCGCTCGTTCGTGTCCGCTGGAGGTGTTCACGCTGAACGTCCCGCCCCTGGTGTGGGGCCTGACCATCGCAGGCATCCTCGCCGTCATCGCAGCCGACCTCTTCCTGATCCACCGCAACGACACGCGGGAGTTCACCACCCGCAGGGCCGCGTTCTGGTCCGCCGTCTACATCGGCCTGGCGGTGCTGTTCGGCATCGGCGTCTGGCTGTTCGCCGGCGGCCGGTACGCCGGCGAGTACTTCGGCGGGTTCGTCACCGAGAAGAGCCTCAGCGTCGACAACCTCTTCGTGTTCATGGTGATCCTCGCGCGGTTCGCGGTGCCGAAGCAGGCGCAGCACGCCGTGCTGATGGCGGGCATCGTGATCGCGCTGGTGCTGCGCGGCCTGTTCATCGCGGTCGGCGCCGCGGCGATCTCGACCTTCACGTGGGTCTTCTTCATCTTCGGCGCGTTCCTGCTGTGGACGGCGATCGGGCTGGTGCGCGGCGGCGCCGAAGACGAGGAGTTCAAGGAGAACCGGCTGCTGCGATGGGCCAGGCGCGTCATCCCCGCCTCGGAGGAGTACGACGGGAGCCGCTTCGTCACCCGGGCGGGCGGCCGCCGGCTGATGACGCCGATGGCCATCGTGATGATCGCGATCGGCTCGACCGACGTGCTGTTCGCGCTGGACTCCATCCCGGCGATCTTCGGGCTGACCACCGAGCCCTACCTGGTGTTCACCGCCAACGCGTTCGCGCTGATGGGCCTCGTCCAGCTGTACTTCCTGATCGGCGGGCTCACCGACCGGCTCGTGTACCTGGCGCACGGGCTGGCGTTCATCCTCGGCTTCATCGGGGTCAAGCTGATCTTCCACGCGCTGCACGAGTACGGTGTCGCCTGGGCGCCGGACATCCCGATCTGGCTGTCCCTCGCGGTGATCGCCGGGACGCTCGCGGCCACCACCGCGGCGAGCCTCGCAGCCGGGCGCAGGCCCGCGCGTTCCGGGCTGCGCGAGCCGCTGCGCGAGATCGGCGCGGACCGGGCCGACGCCGAGAAGGGCGGCGGGGAGAAGGGCGGCGGGGGCGAGCCCGGCGCGGTCGCGTCCCGCGCGGACGGGCCGGACGCCGCCGCGACACGGGGAGGCTGAAACCCGCGGCACTCCCCACTGACCCGAATCCTGTTCTAGAATCTCGGTCAAAAGGTCTGAGAGAGGGTTACGCATGGCGATCGGGCTGACCGAGGAGCACGAGGCACTCGCCGAATCGGTGCGGGGCTTCGCCGAGCGCAACATCCCGGCGACGGCCGTCCGGGCCGTGCTGGACGCCGACGAGGAGACCAGGCCCGGGTTCTGGCCCGCCCTGGCGGAGCAGGGCCTGCTGGGCCTGCACCTGCCCGAGGAGCACGGCGGGCAGGGCTACGGGCTGCTCGAGCTGTCGGTCGTGCTGGAGGAGCTGGGCCGGGCCGCCGCGCCCGGGCCGTTCCTGCCCACCGTCCTCGCGAGCGCGGTCGTCGACGCCTCCAGCAACGCCAAGCTGCGCGCGGAGCTGCTGCCCGCGCTCGCCGACGGTTCGAAGACCGCGGCGGTCGCGCTGGACGGCGCGCTGACCGGGCGCCGCGACGGCGACTCGCTGGTGGTGTCCGGCACCTCCGGGACGGTGCTCGGCGCCGCGCTCGCCGACGTGATCGTCCTGCCGGTCGCGGCCGAGGACGGCGAGCAGTGGGTCGCGGTGGACGCCGCCGACCTCACCGTCACCCCGGTCGCGAGCCTGGACCGGGTCCGCCGGGTCGCCGCCGTGGAGGCGTCCGGCGTGGCCGTCGCCGCCGACCGCGTCGCCGACGGCCTCACCGCCGGCCGCGTCCGGGACCTGGCCGCCGCGCTCTTCGGCGCCGAGGCCGCCGGGCTCGCCGGCTGGCTGGTGACCACCGCGGCCGACTACGCCAAGGTCCGCGAGCAGTTCGGCCGCCCGATCGGCCAGTTCCAGGGCGTCAAGCACAAGGCCGCCCGCGCGCTGATCGCGCTGGAGCAGGCCCGCGCCGCCGCCTGGGACGCCGCCCGCGCCCTGGACGAGGGCGCCGAGGAGGCCGGGTTCGCCGCGGCCGTCTCCGCCGTCATCGCGGTGGACGCCGGCGTGCAGACCGCCCGCGACGCCATCCAGATCCTCGGCGGCATCGGCTTCACCTGGGAGCACGACGCGCACGTCTACCTGCGCCGCGCGCTCACGCTGCGGGCGCTGCTCGGCCCGTCCAAGGACTGGGCCGCGAAGGTCGCGGCGCTGGCCCTCGGCGGCGGCCGCCGCGAGGTCGTCCTCGAACTCGACGCCGACGCCCAGCCGCTGCGCGAGCGGATCCGCGCGGAGATCGCCGAGCTGGCCGCGATCGGGGACAAGGACGCCCTGGCCGCGCGGATGGGCGACGAGGGCTGGACCGTCCCGCACTTCCCCAAGCCGTGGGGGCGGGAGGCCGGGCCGGTCGAGCAGATCCTCATCCAGCAGGAGCTGAAGGCCGCCAAGGTCAAGGCCCCGAACCTGGGGATCGGCGCGTGGCTGGTGCCGTCCCTCGTCCGCTACGGGTCGGAGGAGCAGAAGGAGCGCTTCCTGCGCCCGACGCTGCGCGGCAAGATCGTCTGGTGCCAGCTGTTCTCCGAGCCGGGCGCCGGGTCCGACCTCGCGTCCCTGTCGATGAAGGCGGAGCGCGTCGAGGGCGGCTGGAAGCTGACCGGCCAGAAGATCTGGACGTCCCTGGCCCAGCACGCCCAGTGGGGCTTCTGCATCGCCCGCACCGACCCGGACGCGCCCAAGCACGACGGCATCACCTACTTCCTCGTCGACATGAAGGCCCCGGGCGTGGACGTCCGGCCGCTGCGCGAGCTGACCGGCGACGCGCTGTTCAACGAGGTGTTCCTGGACGGCGTTTTCGTCCCGGACGAGCAGGTCGTCGGCGAGGTCAACCGCGGCTGGCAGGTCGCGCGCAACACGCTGTCCAACGAGCGGGTGTCGCTGTCGACCGGCGGCGGGCTCGGCATGGGCGTCCCCGAGCTGCTGAACTTCTTCAGGAACCGCGAGCTGGACGCGGTCGCCACCGCCGAGGTCGGCGAGCTCGTCGCGCAGGGCCAGTCGATCGACCTGCTGGGGCTGCGCACCACCCTGAAGCAGCTGAACGGCGTGGAGCCGGGCGCGGAGGCCAGCGTCCGCAAGCTCCTCGGCGTGCAGTTCAACCAGGACGTCGCCGACTACTGCTGGGCCGCCCAGGGCGCTGCGGCCGCGACGGAGGTCCCCATGACCGAGAGCGGCATCGTCGGCCGCGCCATGCTGTTCAGCCGCGCGATGACCATCTACGGCGGGACGACCGAGGTCCAGCTGAACATCATCGGCGAGCGCATCCTCGGCCTGCCGCGCGACCCGGAGCCCGGCAAGTAGGCGCTACCGGCGCGGGCGGAAGGTGTAGGTGAAGTTCACCAGGACGATGCCGGCGATGACGAGCAGCAGGCCGGGCAGGCCGGCGTTGACGACGCCGATCGCGCTGAGCGGGATGGCGGCGAGCAGCGACAGCACGGCCATGGCCAGGCTGTGATCGCGTCCCGCGCCGGCGTCGGCGCCGTACCGCGGCGCGGGCGCCGGGCGGGGCCGCGGCGCCGCGGCGGCGCGGGCGTCGAGCGCCTGCTCGATGCGGTCCACGACCGTCTCGATGAAGGCGTCGTCGTAGTCGGGGCCGAGCTCGCGCCGGGCCGCCATCGCCGCCGTGATGTCCTCGCGCGGCAGTCCTGGGGTCGTCATGCCTCCGTTATAGGCCGCGGGGGGTCCGGCCGCCTCACCCCGAGGGGCGAACCGTCCGGTACCCCGCAGGTAGCAACCGGAATAAACTGCCGCTTTCGCCGCAGATCCATGGGAGGTCTCCGTGACCCGTTCGAGCGTCCTCGCCGTCTGCGCCGCCGCCGTGCTCGCGCTGGGCGGGTGCGGCGGGGGTGAGAAGAAGGACGCGGCGGAAGCCGATCCGTCCGCGCCGGCGACGGCGCTGGCGCCGATACCGGTGGTGAAGCCGTCCGACGTCAGGCCGCTCGTCGGGCGGTGGGTCGGCACGGCCGAGGACTACTTCCAGTTCACGGCCGACGGCAGCGGCGTGTGGGTGCGGAACGGGCGGAAGCTGTGGAGCGGCACGGCCATCCCCGAGGGCGGGGGCAGGTTCCGGTTCTCCTGGAAGGGCGGCGACCCGCAGACCGCGTCGTACTGGGGCGTCAGCCTGGAGGACGAGCACACGCTGGTGTTCGCCGGGACCAACCAGAAGTACAAGAGGGTCGCTGCGAAGAAGGGCAAGGGATGACCGACGGAATGTTCGCCTCGCCCGCCGACGCGGCGGCCAGGCTGGCCGGGGTGCGCTATCTGGCGGACGAGGCGATCGCGACGACCGTCTTCCTCGCGCAGGCGCTGGGGAAGCCGCTGCTGGTCGAGGGCCCGGCCGGGGTCGGCAAGACGGAGCTGGCGAAGGCCGTCGCGGCGGCGACCGGCGCGGAGCTGATCCGGCTGCAGTGCTACGAGGGGCTGGACGAGGCCCGCGCCCTCTACGAGTTCAACTACAAGAAGCAGCTGCTCGCCATCCAGGCCGCCCCCGCGGACCGGGCGTGGCAGGAGACCCACGACGACATCTTCTCCGAGGAGTTCCTGCTGGAGCGGCCGCTGCTCGCGGCGATCCGGCGGACCGGCCCGACCGTCCTGCTGATCGACGAGGCGGACAAGGCCGACGTCGAGGTGGAGGGCATGCTGCTGGAGGTCCTGTCGGACTTCCAGGTGACGATCCCCGAGCTCGGCACGGTCAGCGCGGTTCGGCGCCCGTTCGTGGTCATCACCTCCAACGCGGCGCGGGAGCTGTCGGAGGCGCTCAAGCGCCGCTGCCTGTACCTGCACCTGGACTACCCGGCGCCCGAGCGGGAACGCGACATCGTCCTCGCGCAGGTGCCGGGGATCGAGGCGGAGCTGGCCGAGCAGCTCGTCCGCACGGTCGGGACGCTGCGCGACCTGGAGATCAAGAAGGCGCCCTCCATCGCCGAGACGGTCGACTGGGCGCGCACGCTGCTCGCCCTCGGCCTGGACGACCTGGACGAGGCCGCCGTCGCGCGGACCCTCGGCGTCGTCCTGAAGCACGTCTCCGACCAGGAGCGCGCCGCCAGGGAACTGGGGCTGCGGAGCTGACATGGCGTCCCTCGTCGACCGGCACACCGGGTTCGTGGCGGAGCTGCGCCGGGCGGGCCTGCCGGTGTCGGTGGCGGAGGGCCTGGACGCGGTCCGCGCGATGCAGGCGGTGGACCTGCTCGACCGCGAGGCGCTGCGCGCCGCCTACGCCGCGACGGTGGTGAAGCGGCCGCAGCACCGGCCGACGTTCGACACGATCTTCGACCTGTGGTTCCCGGCCGCGATCGGGGACGGCGCCGCGACGGAGCCGGACCGCGCCGCCCGGACGCTCGGCGGCGACGGGCGCCCCGTCCCGCCCGCGCTGGACCCGCACGTGCAGGCCCGCCGCGACGAGCTGGCCGAGCTGCTGCTGTCCGGCGACGACGCGGGCCTGCGGCAGTTCGCCCGGCTCGCGGTCGCCGAGTTCGGGCGGACGCCGGGGCAGGAGTCGTGGTTCTCCTCCGGCGTCGTCGGCGCGCTGTCCCCCGACACGCTGATGGCGCGGCTGCTCAGCGCCGTCCTCGGCGAGCGGGAGCGCGGCGGGATGGCCGAGCGGGTGGCGCGCCGGACGTTCCGCGGCCGCATCGACCGGTTCCGGGACCTGGTCGCGGCCGAGGTCCGCCGCCGCATCGCCGAGGACACCGGTGTCGAGCGCACCGCCCGCATCGCCGTCCGCCCGCCGCTGGAGCGCCTGGACTTCGCCGGCGCGAGCCGTGCGGAGATGGAGGCGCTCCGGCGCGAGGTGCATCCGCTGGCCCGCAAGCTCGCGTCGCGGCTGGTGCAGAAGCAGCGGCACGGCCGCCGCGGGCGGCTCGACTTCCGCCGGACGGTCCGGGCGTCGCTGGCCAGCGGGGGCGTGCCGCTCACCACCCACCACCGGCCGCGCCGCCCGCACAAGCCGGAGCTGGTCGTGCTGTGCGACGCCAGCGACTCGGTGTCGGCGTTCGCGCACTTCACGCTGCTGCTGACGTTCGCGCTGCGCGAGCAGTTCAGCAAGGTCCGCGCGTTCGCGTTCATCGACGCCACCGATGAGATCACCGAGTACTTCGCGCCCGGCACGGACGTCGTGGACGCGATGGCCCGGCTCGCCGCCGAGGCCGACCTCGTCTGGATCACCGGCCGCTCCAACTACGGCCACGCCATCAAGGTGTTCGACGAGAAGTACCGCGACGCGATCACGTCCAAGACGTCCCTGCTCATCCTGGGCGACGCCCGCTCCAACTACGGGGACCTGTCCCTGCCGATCCTGCGGTCGATGGTGGACACCGCCCGGCACGCGTACTGGCTCAACCCCGAACCGCGCGCCCAGTGGGACACCGGCGACTCGGCCGCGTCCCGATACGGCGAGCTGGTCCCCATGTTCGAGTGCCGCAACCTGACCCAGCTCGCCGCCTTCATCGAGGAGCTCGCCTAGGCGCGGTCGCGGATCAGCAGGGCGAGGGCCGCGTAGGCGAGGGCGGCGGCCGCCGAGACGACCATCGCGACGTTCGTGCCGTGCGCCAGCGCGGACGGGGCGTGCCCGGAGCCGGTCGCGACGGCCCCCACGACCGCCGTGCCCAGCGACGCCCCGATGTAGCGGGCGGTGTTGTTCGCCCCGGCGCCCATGCTGGCGCGGTCGGCGGGGACGCTCTCCACCGCCAGCCGGGCGAGCATCGCGTTGGTGAGGCCGCTCGCGACGCCCGCGACGGCCAGGCCGGGGGCGAGGCGCCACCAGTGCGCGTCCGGGGCGAGCCCGGCCAGCGCGAACTCGCCGGCGGCGGCGAGCGCGAACCCCGCGGCCAGCAGCCGCCGGACGGGCAGCCGGGCCGGCAGCCGGTGCGCCTGCAGGGCGACGGCGAACGACAGCGTGGACCAGATCGCCAGCACCAGCGCCGCCTCGACCGGCGACAGGCCCATCACCAGGCTCATCATCGTCGCCAGGTAGGTCATGACGCCGATCACGGCGAGCCCGGTGACGAGCGCGCCCGTCACCGACAGCAGGAACGCCGGGCGCCGGAACAGCGCCAGCTCGACGAGCGGCACCGGCCGCCGGGCCTCGACCAGCACGAAGGCGGCCAGCAGGACGGCCGCGACCGCGAGCAGCGCGAGGACGGCGGGCTGCGTCCAGCCGGTGCGGCCCCAGGTGATCGCCGCCGTCAGCGCCGCGACGCCGAGGCTCATCGTGGCGAGGCCCGGCACGTCCACGCCGCGCCGGCGCTCGGCGCGGGACTCCTCCAGCGCGCGGGCCGCCACCGCGAGCAGCGCGGCCGCGGCGACCGTCGTCCAGTACCAGACCCGCCAGCCGCCGAGCACGGTCAGCCCGGCCGCGGCGATCGGGCCGAGCGCGATGCCGAGGCCGACCATCGCGCCCCACATCCCGGTGGCCCGCGCCCGGCGCGGGCCGGGCTCGAACGAGGCGCCGATGATGCCGAGCCCGGTCACCAGCAGCGCCGCGCTGGCGGCGCCCTGCACGATCCGGCCGGCGACGAACACCGCGGCGTTCGGCGCGAGCGCGCACGCCACGCTGGAGGCGGCGAGCACCGCCGCGCCGAGCATGAACGTCCGCCTGCGCCCGCGGTCGTCGGCGAGGCCGCCGGCCGCGAGCAGTGCCGCCGAGAGGCCGAGGCTGATCGAGCTCATCAGCCAGATCTGCGCGGTCGCGCCGGCGTGCAGACCGCGCGCGGTGTCGGCGAGCGTCGCCGCCGGGGCGCAGTAGTTCATGAGGGCGAGCAGGGTGGCGGCGGCCGGCAGCGTCAGCGCGGCGGCCGGGACGGGCACGCGGCGCGCCCCGCGGGGTGCGGCCAGGGTCGTCATGGGATCTCCTGAAGTTCAGTGAATGAACTAACGGAGGCGACCGTAGCACGACTCGGTTCGATGAATGAACTCCTTGGCGAGTAATGTTGGACGCATGGCACTCGGCAAGGACTACGCGGCGCAGGACTGCTCGCTGGCCCGTGCGCTGGAGGTCGTGGGGGAGCGCTGGACGCTGCTGATCATCCGGGACGCCTTCTACGGCGTGCGCCGGTTCAGCGACTTCCTCGTCCACCTGGACATCCCGCGGGCGGTGCTGTCGGCGCGCCTGCAGTCGCTCGTCGAGACCGGCGTCCTCGCCAAGGACGGCCACGACTACGTCCTGACGGAGATGGGCAAGGAGCTGTGGCCCGCCGTCCACACGCTCGCCCGCTGGGCCGAGGACCACCTGTCCTCCGAGCAGTGCCGCATCTTCCTGCACGCCGCCTGCGGCACCCGGATCGGCCCGGACGGGACGTGCGCCGCCTGCGAGCGCCACGTCCGGCCGGACGAGCTGGAGATGCACGCCGGGCCCGGGGCGCGGCGCCGCACCGACCCGGTCAGCGTGATCCTGCGGTCCCCGCACCGCATGCTGGACCCGATTCGCACCTGAGTGAGCGATCACGCCCCCGAGTCGCGCGCCCCGTGTGGGGATATGGGGGATTTGACCGACTACTCTGCTCGCTCATGGAGACCGAAAGGGCGGAGCCTGCGCCGCGGGCCAGGCGGAGCCTTCTCGGTCCGCTGTGGCGGTTCATCGACGGGGCGCCCGGCGACTCCCGCGCCCGGATCGCCCGCCGGGCGCGGATCCTCGTCACGATCGCCACCGGCCTCGCCAACCTCGGCGGCGCGCTCGTCGTACTCGCGTTCGCCGTCGTCGTCCCCGACCCGGTCGGGCACGTCTCCGAGCGGCTCCGCCTCATCAACCTGGGCGTCTTCACCGGCTACGTGGCGGCGGCCCTGCCGGTCGGGCTGCTGCTCGGCGAGCGGTTCTTCCGCCGCGTCCGGCGCCTCGTCGAGCGGCACGACGAACCCGACCGGCACGAGCGCGCCCTGCTGCTGTACGGGCCGCTGCGGCTGATGGCCCTGCACCTCACGCTGTGGGCCATCGGGACGATCGGCTGGGTCGTCATCAACGCGCCGTTCTCCGCGCTGCTCGCCGTCAAGCTCGGCCTGACCAGCCTCCTGGGCGGCCTCACCACCTGCACGGTCGTCTACCTGCTGACGGAGCGGCTGCTGCGGCGCTCGGTGACGACCGCGCTGGACAGCGAACTGCCGACCCGCACCGGCCTGCCCGGCGTCGTCGCCCGCTCGGTGCTCGCCTGGGGGCTCGGCACCGCCGTCCCGATCCTCGGGCTGATCACCCTCGCGATCGGCTCCTTCCTCATCGCCAAGATCACCGTGCGGGACTTCGCGGTCGCGGTGCTCGCGCTCGGCGGCATCGCGCTGCTCGTCGGGCTCGGCGTCACCTACACCGCCGCCCGCGCCATCGCCGACCCGGTCGAGTCCGTGCGGCGCGGCCTGGCCCGCGTCCAGCGCGGCGACCTGGACGTCGAGGTGCCCGTCTACGACGCCAGCGAGGTCGGGCTGCTGCAGGCCGGGTTCAACCACATGGCCGCCGGGCTGCGCGAGCACGAGCGGCTCCGCGACCTGTTCGGCCGGCAGGTCGGCGCGGACGTCGCCCGCGTCGCCGTCGAGCGCGGCATCGACCTCGGCGGCGAGCTGCGCGAGGTCGCCGTCGTCTTCGTGGACATCATCGGCTCCACCCGGCTCGCCGCCGACCGGCCGCCCGCCGAGGTCGTCCGGCTGCTGAACGACTTCTTCGCCGTGGTCGTCGAGGTCATCGGCGCGCACGGCGGCTGGATCAACAAGTTCGAGGGGGACGCCGCGCTCGCCGTCTTCGGGGCGCCGCTCCCGCTGGACGGCGCGCCGAGCCGCGCCCTCGCCGCGTCCCGCGAGCTGGCCCGCCGGCTGCGCGAGGAGGTCCCGGAGCTGCGCGCCGCGATCGGGGTCTCCGCGGGCGAGGCCGTCGCCGGGCACATCGGCGCGGAGGAGCGCTTCGAGTACACGGTGATCGGCGACCCGGTGAACGAGGCGGCCCGCCTCACCGACATGGCGAAGGGCACCGAGGAGCGCGTCCTCGCGGCGGGCTCCCTCGTCGCGCAGGCCGATCCGGAGGAGGCCGCGTGCTGGTCCCTCGGCGACGAGGTCACCCTGCGCGGCCGGACGCGCGCCACCCGGCTCGCGGCGCCCCGCCCGTCCGAGCCCGTGCCGTCCTAGGACGGGCCGAGGGTCGCGCCGTTCAGCGTCGTGTAGAACGGCGACTCCGACAGCCGCGACCCCTTCTCCTCGCCGAGGTAGACGTCGGCGTGGTTCTCGCCCCCGTACCCGGGCCGGAACAGGTCGGTGACCGTCCAGCGGGCCCCGCGGAACGCCGCGCAGACCTTCGGCTCGATCGGGCGGCCGCTGCCGTCCCTGCCGCAACCGAGGATCGCGAACCGCTGCCCCCGCGCGAGGACCGACCTGTCGGCCGCCGCCGACGTCCACGGCTTGAGCGGGCGGCCCCGCGAGTCGCGCGTCGAGTCGTCCAGCCAGAACCCGACGCTGTGCGACCAGTTGAGGTACCGGCCGCGTCGCGGCCCCCCGGTGATGCGGCCGCTGCCCTCCATCTGGACGACCTTGAGGAAGTCCTCCGGGTACTTCCCGAGCGGCGTCCTCCCGTGCGAGCAGTGGAACCGCGCGCAGCCCTTCACGGCCTTCAGCTCGCCGTCGTAGAGGCTTTCCAGCGCCGTGTAGTAGGTGGTGACGCGCCACCCGCCGGCGCGCCCAAGCAGCACGGGACCTGCGGACCCGCTCACGGCCGGTGCGCTCACGGCCGGTGCGCTCACGGCCGGTGCGCTCACGGCCGGTGCGGGCGCGGCCGGTGCGGTCGCGGTCGGCGGCGCCGCGTCCGCGCCCCGCGCGCTCTGGCCGCACCCCGCCATCGCGCCGCACAGCAGGAGCGCCAGCGGTGCCCCGCGCCGCATCGCACCCCCTGGCCCGCCCGGAGACTCGGGGACGGTTCGTCCGTCCTCGCGGACTCTACCGCGGGGGCGGCCGCCCCGGCCCGGGATCGCCGCCCTTCGCGTCAGTGGCCGCGGGCCACCCACTCGTCCAGGTGCGGGGCCTCCGCGCCGATCGTGGTGGAGTCGCCGTGCCCGGTGCGGACGGTCGTCCCCGCCGGCAGCGTCAGCAGCCGGTCCCGGATCGACGCGATGATCGTCGGGAAGTCGGAGAACGACCGGCCGGTGGCGCCCGGCCCGCCGTTGAACAGCGTGTCGCCGGAGAACACCGTCCCCAGTTCGGGCGCGTACAGGCAGACGGCGCCGGGGGAGTGGCCGGGGGTGTGCAGGACGGTCAGCTCGGTGCCCGCCACGGTGATGACCTGCCCGTCGGCGAGCTCCCCGTCCGGGAGGGTGTCCGGGTGCTTCCGCTTCCACAGCATCAGGTCGTCCGGGTGCAGCAGGATCGGCGCGCCCGTCCGGGCCCGGAGCGCGGGCGCCGCGTCGATGTGGTCGTCGTGGCCGTGCGTGGACACGATGGCCGCGAGCCGCCGGCCGCCGACCGCCGCCGCGATCGCGTCGGCGTCGTGCGCGGCGTCGATGACGACCGCCTCGCTGTCGTCGCCGACGATCCAGACGTTGTTGTCGACGTCCCAGGTGCCGCCGTCCAGCGAGAACGTCCCGGACGTGACGATGTGGTCGATCCGCGCCGCCATCAGAGGACCACCACCGAGCGCAGCACGTCGCCGCGGTGCATCTTCTCGAACGCGGCCTCCACGTCGTCCAGCCCGATGGTCTCGGACACGAACGCGTCCAGGTCCAGGCGGCCCTGCAGGTACAGGTCGATGAGCATCGGGAAGTCGCGCGAGGGCAGGCAGTCGCCGTACCAGGACGACTTCAGCGACCCGCCGCGCCCGAAGACGTCCAGCAGCGGCAGTTCGAGCCTCATCTCCGGCGTCGGCACGCCCACGAGCACCACCGTGCCGGCGAGGTCCCGCGCGTAGAACGCCTGCTCGTAGGTCTCCGGGCGGCCGACCGCGTCCACGACCACGTCGGCGCCGAACCCGCCGGTCAGCTCCCGGACGGTCTCGACCACGTCCTTCTCCCGCGCGTTCACCGTGTGGGTGGCGCCGAGGGCCGACGCGGAGGTCAGCTTCCGCTCGTCCAGGTCCACCGCGATGATCTTCGCGGCGCCGGCCAGCCGCGCGCCGAGCACGGCCGCCGAGCCGACGCCGCCGCAGCCGATGACCGCGACCGAGTCGCCCCGCCCGACCTGCCCGGTGTTGATCGCCGCGCCGAGCCCGGCCATCACCCCGCACCCGAGCAGCCCCGCCACCTCGGGCCTGGCCGCCCGGTCGACCTTCGTGCACTGCCCGGCCGCCACCAGCGTCTTGTCGGCGAACGCGCCGATCCCGAGCGCCGGCGACAGCTCGGTGCCGTCCTCCAGCGTCATCTTCTGCTCGGCGTTGTGCGTGTCGAAGCAGTACCAGGGGCGCCCCCGCAGGCATGCCCGGCACTGCCCGCACACCGCCCGCCAGTTCAGGACGACGAAGTCGCCCGGCGCCACCTCGGTCACCCCGTCGCCGACCGACTCCACCACCCCGGCGGCCTCGTGGCCGAGCAGGAACGGGAACTCGTCGCTGATCCCGCCCTCGCGGTAGTGCAGGTCGGTGTGGCAGACCCCGCACGCCTGGACCCGGACGACCGCCTCGCCCGGCCCCGGGTCCGGAACGTTGATCGTCTCGATCCGCACCGGCTGCCCCTTGCCCGGTGCGACGACCCCGCGTACCTGCTGCGCCATGCTGCCGCCTCTCCTCGTCTCGCTCTCCTCCCGACCCTATATTTCCGGCCCCGCCGTATCCCGGCCCGAGCCGCCCGGCCCGCCGCCGTCCCGCGG
>NZ_JBIQHY010000072.1:3689-19567 GCF_044508335.1 Actinomadura sp. | reverse complement strand
TTTCCGGCCCCGCCGTATCCCGGCCCGAGCCGCCCGGCCCGCCGCCGTCCCGCGGAGGACACCCCCGCCGGTACGAGGGGAGGGTTCACCCGCGTGCGGGATGCGCGCCCGGACGTTCGTGAAGAACGCTCGCCCCCATGAAACGAACCACAGCACGGCTGACCGCCGCCATGCTCGCCGCCACGGCGACGGCCTCGGCCGCAGGGCCGGACCGCCCGGCCGCCGGGCACGAGAACACCGCACGCGGGAAGCTGGTCTCCGCGACCCATCTCGGCGCCATGTCCGCCGCCCAGGTCCCCGTGGCTGGCGACCGAGGACTTCGCCCGGCTCCGGCGGCGCGGCGTGGACGTCCCGGTCGTGGACGTGGGAGACACGCTCTACGGCGGCTCCCGCCACCTCGGCTCCAACCTGGCGGGCACCGCCCGGATCGTCCGCTGGTTCGCCGCGCTCAGCTGAAGTGGATGGCCTGGAGCTTGTCGGCGGCGGTGCGGTCGAGGACCGTGACGCCGGCGGCGGGCGGGAGGGGATCGCCGCCGCGGGCGCGGTCGACGATGGGGCGCCAGCGCCGGCAGTGGCGGTCGAACGCGCCCGGTGTGACGACGCGGCCGCGGGCGACCTGGCCGGCGCGGGCGGTCTCCGGGGCGACGTCGATGAGGATCAGGTGCAGCCGGACGCCGCGGCGGCGGGCCAGCCAGGCGAACAGGTGCAGGACGTGCGGCCAGGTGCCGCGGGTGTGCGCGACGACGCCGTGGCCCGCCAGGATCGCGCGGCCGATGCGCCAGACGTGGGTCGCGTGGACCAGGGGCGTCCGCGCCCGGGGCGGCAGCGGCCGCAGGAACCGCGCCCACCAGTTGCGGGACTGCCGGGAGTCGATCACCAGGACGCCGCCCGCGGGCACCGGGGCCGTCTCGTCGCCGCGCAGCCCGTACAGCCGGTCGAGCAGGGTGCTCTTGCCGGCCCCCGGGAGCCCGGCGACGAGCACCAGGGAGCCCGCCGGGTAGCGCAGAGCGGGTCCCGGATCCGCCTCGTCGGGTTCGCGGATGGTCGTCTCCTGGTCTCGGCCCGGTGGTGATCGGGCCAACGAACGTCCCGCACCGCTTGTTCCGGCCGCGCCCGCGGAGTCACCAGCCCCGTTCGCGCCACTCCGGGAGGGACGGCCGCTCGCGGCCGAGCGTGGAGTCCTTGCCGTGGCCGGGGTAGAACCAGGTCGCGTCGGGGAGCCGGTCGAAGACGCGTTCCTCGACGTCGGCGAGGAGCTGCTTGAACCGGGCGGCGTCGCCCCAGGTGTTGCCGACGCCGCCGGGGAAGAGGCTGTCGCCGGTGAACAGGTGCGGGCGGTCCGCGAGCTCGCCCCCCGCGTCGTACAGCAGCGCGATCGAGCCGGGCGTGTGCCCGCGCAGGTGGATGACGCCGAGGGACACCCGCCCGAAGCGGACGGTGTCGCCGTGCTCGACGGGTTCGGCGACCGGCTCGGGCAGCGGCTCGGCGTCGCGGGGGTGGGCGGAGACTGGGGCGCCGGTCGCGCGCACCACCTCGCTCAGCGCCATCCAGTGGTCCTGGTGGCGGTGCGTGGTGACGATGCGCGCGAGGGGGCCGTCGCCGATGAGCTCCAGCAGCCGGGACGCCTCGTTCGCCGCGTCGATGAGCAGCTGCTCGCCCGTCGCGGTGCAGCGCAGGATGTAGGCGTTGTTGTCGTACGGGCCGACGCTCACCTTCGTGACCGACAGCCCGGGAAGCTCCCGGACGTCGGGACGCCCGCCGGTCTCGACGTTCCCGGTGTAGGTCATGGGTCCTCCCCGTCGGTAGTGCGCAGGCTAGACCATCTTCCACCATCGCACGGGCCGGGACGGCCGGGGCGCGGCCGGAGAATGAGTCACCAGACGCAGCCGAAGCGTGCGCGCGCGGACGGAAAATCCCGCCTTGCCGCTGCAGCATGGGAAATGGAAGATCAGGTCCGACCCGTGAGGACGGTGAAGCGTTGGTGACCGCATTCCGTCCCGGACCGGGCAGGGAGCAGCCGGAGGACCTCCTCGGGCACGCCTGCGCGCTGGTCCGGCTCTGCGGCCGGGACTCCGCCATCGCCGCGGTGTTCCTCGCCCTCGTGCTCGCCGGGACCGTGTCCCGGCTCGCGGCCGGGCTGCCCGGCCTCCCCGCGCTGGCGCTGCTGCCGGTGCTCGCCGGGTCGTTCGCGATCTCGGCCGGATACGCGGTCCGGTCGCGCCGCACGCTGGTGTCGGTGCTCGGCGAGGTGCGCGGCCGGACCGGCGCGCCCCTCGACCCGGGCGTGCCGTGGACGCCGTTCGGGTCCGCGGTCGCGCTGGACGACCGGGTCCGCGACGCGGAGCTGCGCCGGCTGCTGGCGGCGGCGCACCGCTGCGGCGAGCTGTCCTGGCAGGCCGTCGCGTGGGCGGTGGCGACCTCCGTGCTGTTCCTCTTCTGGACGCTGGCGGCGGCGATGGCGGGAGGGTGACCGGATTGACCGACCCCGTACGCATCGAGCACGTGCCGGACGTGCGGCCGGGCAGCTTCTGGGACCGGCTCGACCCCACCGACCGGCAGGCCCTGCGCGCCATGGGCCGGCGCGCCGACGTCCCGCCCGGCGGGATGCTGTGCCACCAGGGGTCGGTCGCGCCGGCCGTGTTCGTGCTGTTCAAGGCGTCGCCGCGCGCGGCCGGAAACGCGGTGGCGAAGGAGTTCGTCGACTCCAGCGACGGGGACGAGTCGATCATCGACCTGTTCGGGCCGGGGGACCTGGTCGGCTACCTCGGCCCGTGGGGGCACCCGCAGCGCGGCACCGTCGCCGCGCTCGACCACGTCGCGGCGCTGCGGGTGGACCGCGCCACGTTCCGCAGCCTGCTGGCGGCGAGCCCGCGGGTCGCCGAGGCGATGATGCACGCGATCTCCGAGAGCGTCACGTTCGGCGGCCGCCGGCACGCGGTGCGGGCGGCCGACCATCCGCAGCGGCTCGCCTACCACCTGCTGGAGCTGGCGCACCGGTTCGGCGAGCCGGGCGCCGGGGACGAGACGCGCATCCCGCTGAAGCTCAGCCAGGCCGAGCTGGCGAACTGGGCGGGGATCTCCCGCGAGACGCTGGTGCGCTGGTTCCGGTCGTGGCGGGCCAAGGGCATCCTGCACGAGCGGCCCCGCCCGCTGACCGTGCTGGACATCGAGCGGCTGCGCCGCGCGGCGAGCCCGTGGGGGGACGAGTGGCCCGCCCCCGGCGCCGAGCCGGCCTCACCCGCCGCCGAGCCGGCGGGGGAGGCCGCGATCGCGGCGCGCGAGCCGGTGCGCCTGGTGCCGCCCGGCGGCCGGCCGCCCGCGGCGCGGCTGCCCGCCGACAACCCGTTCTTCGCCGGCCGCGCGGTCAGCCTCAGCAAGCTGGACCTGCTGGTCGGCCAGTCCGTGCGGCCGCGCGCGGTGGTCGTGCAGGGCATGGCGGGCGTCGGCAAGACGACGCTGGCGGTGCACTGGGCGCACCGCGTCGCCGACCGGTTCCCCGACGGCGTGCTGTTCGCCGACCTGCGCGGCACGACCCGCAGCCCGGTCACCCCCGCGGAGGCGATGGGGCAGGTGCTGCGCGCGGCGGGCGTCCCCGGCGACCAGCTCCCGCGCACCGAGGACGAGCTGGCGGCGCAGTGCCGGTCGCTGCTGGGCGACCGCCGGATGCTGCTCGTCCTCGACAACGCGGTGCGGCCCGAGCAGGTCAGGCCGCTGGTCGCGGCGGTCGAGTCCGGGCTGGTGGTGGTGACGAGCCGGCGGCGGCTGCCCGCGCTGCTGGACGGCGCCGACGTCCGGACGCTGGAGCTGCGGGAGATGGCGACGCAGGAGGCCGTCGACCTCATCGCGGGCGTCCTCGGTCCCGGGGACGCGCGCGTCCGCGACGAGGAGAAGGCGATCGTGGAGCTGGCCCGCGAGTGCGGGTACCTGCCGCTGGCGCTCGGCGTCATCGCCGGCCGGCTGGCCGAGAACCCGGCCGAGTCCATCGCCGGGACCGTCCGGGAGCTGGCCGCCCGGGACGCGACCGGCGCCCCGGCCCCCGGCACGGCCGCGCCGGGGCTGAGCGCCGTCGTCGACCCGACCTTCGACGTCGCCTACCGGAGCCTGCGCCGCGACCAGCGGGAGGCGTTCCGCAGGCTCGGGCTGGTCGCCGGCCCCGACTTCACCCCCGCCGCCCTCGCCGCCCTCCAGGACCGGACGGTGGAGGAGGCCCGCGAGTGCCTGGAGGGGCTGCGCCAGGCGTACCTGGTGCAGGACGTCGGCCCGGACCGCTACCGCATGCACGACCTGCTGCGCGAGTTCGCCCGCGAACGCGGCCTCGGGGAGGACTCCGACGGCGAGCTCCACGCGGCCCAGCGCCGGCTGCTGGCCGGCTACCTCGCCGAGGCCCGGGAGGCCGGCGCCGCGCTGCCGGGGCGGCCCCGCCCCACCGCCCACCGGGGCGCGGCGCGCGGCCGCCCGTCCGCGGCGGAGCGCGCGGCGGCCCTCGCCTGGTTCGAGGCCGAGCGGCGCAACCTGGTCGCCGCCGTCCACCAGGCCGCCCGGCTCGGCCTGCAGCGCACCTGCTGGGAGCTCGCCGACGCGCTGTTCGACTTCCAGCAGTTCCGCCGCTACAGCGAGGACAACATCGCCGTCCAGCGGGCGGGCCTGCACGCCGCCCGCACCGAGGAGGACTGGGCGGCGGCCGCCGTGATGCTGCACAACCTGGCGGTGGCGCACTTCGAGCTGGGCGGCTCCGTCGAGGCCATCGGCTACGGGGAGGACGCGCGGCGCGCCTTCCGCGCCGCCGACCCGCCCGACCGGTACGGGGAGGCGGCCACGCTCGCGACGCTCGCCGACGTCCACGTCGCGCTGGGCCGCTACCTGACGGCGATCGACCACGCGGGCCGCTCCCTGGCCGTCCACGAGGAACTGGGGGACGACGCGGGAGTGGCCAAGAGCCGCAGCACCCTCGCCCGCGCCCACCTCGGCCTGGGCGACTACGAGACGGCGCTGGAGCACGCGGCGACGGCGCTCGCCGTCCGGCGCCGGATCGAGGACCAGGCGGGCGTGGCCGAGACGCTGATCACCGTGGCCGGGGTGCACCGCCGCCAGGGGAACGTCCACGAGGCGGTGACGCACGCGCTGGAGGCGCTGTCCATCCGGCAGGAGCTCGCGGACATGCACGGCGCCGCCCTCGCGATGACCGAGCTCGCGCGGATGAACGCCGCGCTCGGCCTGCGCGACATGGCGCAGCGGGACGCCGAGCAGGCGCTGCGCACCTACCGCGCCCTGGGCGGACGCCACGGGGAGGCGCGCGCCCTGACCACGCTCGGGATGCTGATGTGCGAATCGTCGAAGTTCGCCGAGGCGTTCACCTACTGCGGGGAGGCGCTGCGGCTGCACCGCGACATCAGCGACCGGCACGGCGAGGCCGAGGCGCTCGCGCAGATCGGGGTCGTCCACTGGCGGCTCGGCCGGTACCGGGAGGCGCGCGAGCACCTGCTGCGGGCGCTGGAGATCCGCCGCGAGATCGGCGACCAGCACGGCGAGGCCAACGACCTGGAGCAGCTGTCGGTCGTGATGCGCCGCCTCGGCCGCCCCCAGGAGGCGTTCGTCCTCGGCCTGGAGGCCCTCGACCTGTGGGGGCGGCTCGGCGCGCGCGGCGGCATGGCGGGCACGCTCGGCAGCCTCGCCCGCACCTACTCCTGGCTCGGCCTGACCGCGGAGGCCGAGCGGGCGGCCCGGCAGGCGCTGCACCTGCGCAGGTCGGGCGGCGACTGGTACGGACTC
The DNA here is from genome assembly GCF_044508335.1 of Actinomadura sp. NCBI lineage: Bacteria > Bacillati > Actinomycetota > Actinomycetes > Streptosporangiales > Thermomonosporaceae > Actinomadura > Actinomadura sp. The sequence continues at coordinate 13,798 of NZ_JBIQHY010000072.1, read as the reverse complement.
GGCGTCGGGCTGGACACCCTCGCCGCCGTGCTGCGCCGCGCCGGGCGCCCCGAGGAGGCCCTCGCCCACGAGCTGGACGCGCTCGGCTACCTCGGCGACGTCGGCGACCGGCACGGCGAGGCGAACGGCCTCGTCCACCTCGCCGTCATCCACCTCGACCTCGGCCGCGCCGACGACGCCCTGCAGACCGGGCGGCGCGCCCTCGGCCTGGCCGCCGAGCTGGGCGCGGCCCGCGAGCAGGCGCACGCGCTGCACACGATGGCGCGCGCGGCGCAGCTGCTCGGCAAGCACGCCCGCGCGGTGGAGCACGTCGAGGCCGAGATCGCCATCCGCCGGGAGGTGGACGACCGGCGGGGGCTGCGGCAGGCGCTGGAGCTGCTGGGCGCGTCGCACCTCGCGCTCGGCGACCGGGCCGCCGCGGCGGACTGCGTCCGGCGCGTCCGCGCTCTCGACAACCTCCTCGAATCCGAGAGGTCGCTCGACATGTGACCGCCCGGCCCCCGCGCCGGGCCGCCTGGACCGGTCGACCGCGGGCCGGGGGCCGGAGGATGGTCTGGTCAGTCGGCGCGGCGCCGCGTTCACTGGACGGTGACACCGTGATCAGCGAGGGTCGCGGCCCCGGCCCGGCCGGGTCCGCTGAGGAGGCGGGATGGAGACCACCCGGTTCTGGGACGCGCTGAGCCCGCGCGCCCGGGAGGCGCTGCGCGGAGCCGGGGCCCCGGTGGTGATCAGGCCGGGGGCGTTCCTGATGCGCGAGCACACCCGCGCGTCCCAGGTCTTCGTGCTGCGCGCCGGCGCGGTGAAGGTCTGGGTGGACCGGGACGGCGAGACCGCCATCCTCGACGTCCTCGGGCCGGGCGACCTGGTGGGCGAGGTGGAGGCGGCCGACGGCGGCATCCGGCACGCCAACGTCGAGGCGCTGACCCGGGTGGAGGCGCTGGTGCTGCCCGCCGCCCGGTTCCGCGGCGTCCTGGACGCCCACCCCGGGGCGGTCTGGGCCGTCGCCGCCGTCCTCGCCGAGCGGCTCCGCGACTCCAACGACCTGCGCGTCGCCCACTTCCCCGACGACCCCGAGCGCCGCCTCGCCTCCCGGATCCTGCGCCTGGTCGCGCGGTTCGGCGCCCCGGTCAAGCGGGAGCGGCCCGGCGGCGGGACGGAGGAGGGAGTCCACGTCCAGGTGCCGATGTCCCAGCAGGACCTCGGCCGCTGGGCGGGGATGGGGCGGCGGAAGGTCGCGCAGATCCTCGCCGCCGAACCGCTGCGCGGCGGGCTGACCGTCGCCCGCAACGCGATCTCCGTCCGCTCGACCGACGGGCTGCGCCGCCTCGCGCGCGACGACTAGGACCCGGCTAGAACCCGGCCGGGCGGTGCGGCCACGGCGGCGGCGCCGGCAGCGGCGCCTCCGGGCGGACGTGCACGCCCGAGCCGTCCGTGCGGCCGCTCAGCCAGCCGAGCAGCGCCCGGCCCGAACCGGACGCCTCAGGGCCGCCCGCCGTCCAGCCGAGATCGGCGGCCTCGCCGTAGTCGGTCGCGGTGATCCGGTAGCCGGCCAGCCCGCCGCGCTGCTCCTGCGGCAGCGCCGCCATGTCCGCCAGCGTCGCGGCCGACGACCACCGGACGTAGGGCTCCGGCCAGTCGGCGGGACCGTACCCGGCGGCGAGGTCGACGTGGTGCGCCTCCACCTCGTTCCACCGGCGGAACACCGTGTACCAGGCGGGGTGCGGCCAGCCGCCCATCGCCTTCACCGGAGCGTTCCAGGCGTCCTCGGGCAGCGCGCCGGCGAGCTCGGCGAACCGCGCGGCGGTGTCGCGCACGTCGGCGGCCAGCTCCTCGCCGCTCCGCCCGGCGCCCGCCTCGATGTCGGCGTTGCGCCTTTCCAGGCTCGGGTACTGCGGGATCTCCACGCCGGTGCGGGCCGATTCGAGGAGGTTCCACAGGGAGTCGGCGTTGCGGGCGATATGGGCGGCGACATGCCCGCGGCTCCATCCGGGCAGCGCCGACGGGGCGCGCAGCTCCTCCCCGGTGAGCTTGGACAGCGTCCCCGCGACCCGCTCCGTGCCCGCCTCCAGCTCGCCGATCACGTCCCGCCAGTCCATTGCCCCTCCTCGGCCGGAAACGACCCTCCATCCAGTCGCACCGCGCCGTCCCGTGCCAGCATGGCGATCATGGACCTTCCGATCTGCGCGACGTGCGGCGTCCAGTACGGCGGACCGCGCGCCGACTGCCCCATCTGCGAGGACGAGCGCCAGTACGTCGGCTGGGACGGCCAGAGATGGACGACGCTGGAGGAACTGCGGTCCCGCCACCGGGGGCGGATCGCCGAGGAGGGCCCGGACGTCGTCGGGATCGGCGCCGAGCCGTCCACCGCCATCGGCCAGCGCGCCCTGCTGCTGCGCGCCCCGTCCGGCAACGTCCTGTGGGACATGGTCACCTACATCGACGACGACGTGATCCGCCAGGTGAACGACCTCGGCGGCGTGTCCGCGATCGCGATCAGCCATCCGCACTTCTACGGCTCGATGATCGAGTGGGCGCACGCGTTCGACGCGCCCGTGTACATCCACGAGGCCGACCGCCGGTGGGTGGCCCGCCCGGACGACGCGGTCGTCTTCTGGGAGGGCGAGACCCACTCCATCGCCGACGGCCTGACGCTGATCAACGCGGGAGTCCACTTCGAGGGCGGCCAGGTGCTGCACTGGCGGGACGCCCGCGCCCTGTTCTCCGGCGACATCCTGACGGTCGTCCAGGACCGCGACTGGGTCAGCTTCATGTACAGCTACCCGAACCACATCCCGGAACGGCCGCGCATCGTGCGGCGGGCCCTCCGCCTCCTGGAGCCCTACGACTTCGACCGCGTGTACGGCGCCTGGTGGCGGAAGATCGTCTACACCGACGGCAAGAACGCCGTCCGCCGCTCCGCCGACCGCTACCTCGACTTCGCCCTCGACGACGGGTAGCCGGGCGGCGGGCGGCTCAGGCCAGGGCCTCGGCGATCGCGGCGCGGTCCTGGTACTCGCGCCAGTGCACGATGCGCCCGTCCCGCGCCCGCAGCACCACGACGAAGTTCGCCGACCCCCCGGTAGGAGGGGAGCGGCCGGGCGAGGGGCGGATCCGGTGTTGCGGTGGCGGGCGGTGTTCGAACACGTGTACGGTGCGGGAGTGTCGTCCGGACCGTCCGGGACGGGCGGGTAGCTTCATGAAATGCGGTGGCGGGCGCCGCCGTTAAGGAGTCGGGGGATTCTGTCGTACCCCGTGGCTAGCCTGAGACCGGGCCGTCTCTGCCCACCACCGCGCCCCAGAAGAGGAACCGGAAGTACGCCGTGCATGACCGACTCATCGTGCGTGGAGCACGCGAGCACAACCTGAAGGACGTCTCGCTCGACCTCCCGCGGGACTCCATGATCGTGTTCACCGGTCTGTCGGGGTCCGGGAAGTCCAGCCTGGCGTTCGACACCATCTTCGCCGAGGGCCAGCGCCGGTACGTGGAGTCGCTGTCGGCGTACGCCCGGCAGTTCCTCGGGCAGATGGACAAGCCCGACGTCGACTTCATCGAGGGACTGTCCCCGGCGGTGTCGATCGACCAGAAGTCGACCAGCAAGAACCCGCGGTCGACGGTCGGGACGATCACCGAGGTGTACGACTACCTGCGGCTCCTCTACGCGCGGATCGGGCACCCGCACTGCCCCGAGTGCGGCCGGCCGATCAGCCGGCAGGCGCCGCAGCAGATCGTCGACCGGGTGCTGGAGCTGGAGCCCGGCACGCGCTTCCAGGTGCTCGCGCCGGTGATCCGCGGGCGCAAGGGCGAGTACCTGGAGCTGTTCCGCGAGCTGCAGTCCAAGGGGTACTCGCGGGCGCTCGTCGACGGGCAGATGATCCGGCTGGACGAGCCGCCCAAGCTGAAGAAGCAGGAGAAGCACGACATCTCCGTCGTGGTCGACCGGCTCTCGGTGAAGGACTCCGCCCGGCAGCGGCTCGCCGACTCGGTGGAGACGGCGCTCGGGCTCGCGGGCGGCACGATCGTCCTCGACTTCGTCGACCTCGACGAGAACGACGAGAACCGCACCCGGATGTACTCCGAGCACCTCTACTGCCCCTACGACGACCTGTCGTTCGAGGAGCTGGAGCCCCGGTCGTTCTCGTTCAACTCGCCCTACGGCGCCTGCCCCGACTGCACCGGGCTGGGGACGCGCATGGAGGTCGACCCCGAGCTCGTCGTCCCCGACGAGGAGCTGACCCTCGGCGAGGGCGCGATCCAGCCGTGGTCCAACGGGCACGTGAGCGACTACTTCCTGCGGCTGCTGTCCGCGCTCGGCGACGCCATGGGGTTCGACCTCAACACCCCCTGGTACAAGCTGCCCGCCAAAGCCCGCAAGGCCATCCTCAACGGGCACGAGACCCAGGTCCACGTGCGGTACAAGAACCGCTACGGGCGGACGAGGTCGTACTACACCGCCTACGAGGGCGTGATCCCCTACATCCAGCGGCGGCACGCCGAGTCCGAGAGCGACTCCAGCCGCGAGCGGTTCGAGGGCTACATGCGGGAGATCCCGTGCCCGACGTGCGAGGGCGCCCGGCTCAAGCCGGTCGTGCTGGCCGTCACCATGGGCGGGATGTCGATCGCCGAGGTCGCCGCGATGCCGATCGGCGAGGCCGCGAAGTTCCTCCTCGCGCTGGAGCTGAACGAGCGCGAGAGGCACATCGCCGAGCGCGTCCTCAAGGAGATCAACGCCCGGCTCGGGTTCCTGCTGGACGTCGGCCTCGACTACCTGACGCTCGACCGGGCGTCCGCGACGCTGGCCGGCGGGGAGGCGCAGCGCATCCGGCTCGCCACGCAGATCGGCTCCGGCCTGGTCGGCGTGCTGTACGTGCTGGACGAGCCGTCCATCGGCCTGCACCAGCGCGACAACCACCGGCTGCTGGAGACGCTGCTCCGGCTCCGCGACATGGGCAACACGCTCATCGTCGTCGAGCACGACGAGGACACCATCACGGCGGCCGACTGGGTCGTCGACATCGGCCCCCGCGCCGGCGAGCACGGCGGCGAGATCGTCGTGTCCGGCACCGTCGACGACCTGAAGAAGTCCGAACGCTCGCTGACCGGCGCCTACCTCGACGGGCGGCGTGAGATCGCCGTCCCGGAGATCCGCCGGCCGCGCACGAAGGGCCGCGAGGTCACCGTCAAGGGCGCCCAGCAGAACAACCTGCGCGACGTCGACGTGGCGTTCCCGCTCGGCGTCCTCACCGCCGTGACCGGCGTGTCCGGGTCGGGCAAGTCGACCCTGGTCAACGACATCCTCTACAACGCGCTGGCCAAGAAGCTGAACGGGGCGAAGACCGTCCCCGGCAAGCACAGGCGCGTCAACGGCGTCGACCAGCTCGACAAGGTCGTCCATGTCGACCAGTCGCCGATCGGCCGCACCCCGCGGTCGAACCCGGCGACCTACACCGGCGTGTTCGACCACATCCGCAAGCTGTTCGCGCAGACCACCGAGGCGAAGGTGCGCGGCTACCAGCCGGGCCGGTTCTCCTTCAACGTCAAGGGCGGCCGCTGCGAGAACTGCTCCGGCGACGGCACCATCAAGATCGAGATGAACTTCCTGCCGGACGTCTACGTCCCGTGCGAGGTGTGCCACGGCGCCCGCTACAACCGGGAGACGCTGGAGGTCCACTACAAGGGCAAGACGATCTCCGAGGTGCTCGACATGCCGATCGAGCAGGCCACCGAGTTCTTCGAGCCGATCAAGGCGATCCACCGGCACCTGAAGACGCTCAACGACGTCGGGCTCGGCTACGTCCGGCTCGGCCAGCCCGCCCCGACGCTGTCCGGCGGCGAGGCGCAGCGCGTCAAGCTGGCCTCCGAGCTGCAGAAGCGCTCCACCGGCCGCACCATCTACGTGCTGGACGAGCCGACCACCGGCCTCCACTTCGAGGACATCCGCAAGCTCCTCGGCGTCCTGAACGGCCTGGTCGACAAGGGCAACACGGTCATCGTCATCGAGCACAACCTCGACGTCATCAAGACCGCCGACTGGATCATCGACATGGGGCCCGAGGGCGGGTCGAGGGGCGGCACGGTCGTCGCAACCGGCACCCCCGAGGAGGTCGCCCGGGTCGAGGCCAGCCACACCGGCCAGTTCCTCAAGAAGATCCTCGGCTAGGGGCCGGTGCGGCGTCCCCGGAGCCGTCCACCAAGATGGGGGCCATGGGAGAGAACGTGATGCCCCGGGCGGCCGGGGACGGGGGGATCGGGCGGCGCGCCGTGCTGTGCGGCTGCGCCGGGGCCGTCGGCGCCGCAGTCATCGCCGGATGCGGCAGCGGGAGCGGGGGCGGGGCCAAGTCCGCCGCCGACCTCAAAGGCAAGCAGATCGCGAAGGCCGCGGACGTGCCCGTCGGCGGCGGGAAGATCTACGGGGACGAGAAGGTCGTCGTCACCCAGCCGGCCCAGGGCGACTTCAAGGCGTTCACCGCGGTCTGCACCCACCAGGGCTGCACGGTCGGCAGCGTCCGGGACGGGATCATCCACTGCCCGTGCCACGGCAGCGAATTCAAGATCACGGACGGGTCGGTGGCGAAGGGCCCGGCGGACAAGCCGCTGCTGGAGTACCCGGTCCAGGTGCGGAACGGCGGCATCGTCGTCACCTGATTTGGTTCCGGTTTGAACCATCTCGGCGGCCGGTCCGTGTTTCCCGGTGACGGATGAACCGAGACATGTCACCGGAGGGGCGAGCATGCCACAGGGGTCCGAGACGAAGCCGGACGGGACGGAGCGGGAACCGGGGAACGCTCCCGGCCGCCGGGCGCTGCTCGTCGGCGCGGGTCTCGCGGGCGTGGCCGGGCTGGCGGCCGCGTGCGGGGGGTCCGGCGACGACGCCGGGTCCGGCGGGTCGAGCGGCTCCGGCGGCGCCGGCTCGGGCGGCGGGTCCGGCGGGGCCCTCGCCGCGGCCGCCGACATCCCGGTCGGCGGCGGCAAGGTCTTCGAGGACGCCGAGGTCGTCGTCTGCCAGCCGCAGCAGGGCCGGTTCACGGCGTTCTCCGCGAACTGCACCCACCGCGGCTGCAGCGTCGGCTCGGTGTCCGGCGGCACGATCAACTGCCCGTGCCACGGCAGCAAGTTCGACATCAGCGACGGCTCGGTGGTGAACCCGCCCGCGGACGAGCCGCTGGAGAAGAAGAACGTCACCGTCCGGGGCGGGAAGATCATGCTCGCCTGAGCGACTTCGGCGGCGCCGGGCCGTCCCCGCGCCGGGCGGTCGGCGCGCCGCCGGAGTCGTCCGGGGCGCCGTCGGGGTCCTCGGGGGCGTTCACGCCGGCCGAGGCTCCGCCCGCCGCCTGCGAGCCCCGGCCGGGGGCGGACCCGTCCGCGGACGACGCTGCCCCGTCCGCGGACGGCCCGGCGCCGTCCGGGGACGCGGCCGCCCCGCCGGCGACCTGCTCCTCCCCGACGCGGAAACGGGGGATCGCGTGCGGATAGTGGTCGCGGATGTAGGCGACGAGATGCTCGCGCACGTCGCAGCGCAGGTCCCAGGTGCTCGCCGAGTCGGCGGCGCTCACCAGCGCGCGCAGCGTCACCAGCCCGTTCGGCCGGGTCTCCACGAGCTGCAGCACCCACTCGCGCCGGTCCCACAGCGGGTTGTCCTGCAGCGCCGAGTACAGCTCGGCGCGCAGCTCGTCGACCGGCACCGTCCAGTCCACGTGCAGCTCCACCGAGCCGAGCAGGCGGCTGGAGTGCCGGGTCCAGTTCTCGAACGGCTGCTCGGTGAAATGCGACACCGGGAAGATCATCCGGCGGTCGTCCCACAGCCGCAGCACCACGTAGGACAGCGTCAGCTCCTCGACCCGCCCCCAGGTGCCCTGCGTGACCACGATGTCGTCCAGGCGCAGCGCGTCGCTGAACGCGAGCTGCAGCCCGGCGAGCAGGTTGCCGAGCGTGGGGCGGGCGGCGATGCCGACGACCAGCCCGGCGACGCCCGCCGAGGCGAGCACCCCCGCGCCGATCGCCCGCACGCTCGGGAAGGTGAACAGCGCGGCGCCCACCGCCAGGATCACGATCACCACGGCGGTGATCCGGCGCACCAGCAGCATCTGCGTGCGGGCGCGGCGGGCCCGCCGGTTCCGCTCGCCCTCGATGTGCATCAGCCGCTCCAGCGGCGGGTCGCTCAGCGCGTAGCCGATGCGCAGCACCAGCCAGGTCGTGGCGCCGATCGCGGCGATCCGCAGCGCGTGCCGGACGGCGCCGTCCGCCTGGCCGTGCAGCAGCTGGTACGGCATCGCGGCGTTGGCGCTGACGACCGCCGCGAACGCGAACGCGGGCGCGGCGACGCGGCGGGCGACCCGGCCCGCGCCCGGCCAGCGGTGCGCCAGCCGGCCGGCGAGCAGCCGCCGGCCCGCCTCGACGACGATCGCGGACGTGGCGACGACGCCCGCGAGGACGACCCATGCCCACAGCGCCGACATGCGCGGAACGACCTCCTCGGCTGGTCGGAAAGCTCCGTTCGACCCTCCTTTTCCATGCGCTTTGCTGTCATCCGACCATGAAGGGAGATCTATGTCACCCTGCGCGGTCACGACGCCTTCCCGGAAGCGGGAGCACGGCGTGTCGGTCCGGCCCACTAGTCTTCTGAGCGTGGCAGATCCGGCGACCTACCGACCCGCACCGGGCTCGATCCCGGAGTCCCCCGGGGTGTACCGCTTCCGCGACGAGCACGGCCGGGTCATCTACGTGGGCAAGGCGAAGAACCTGCGCTCGCGCCTCAACTCCTACTTCGCCGACTTCTCCTCGCTGCACCCGCGCACGCAGACGATGGTGCAGACCGCCGCCCGGGTCGACTGGACGGTCGTCGCCACCGAGGTCGAGGCCCTCCAGCTGGAGTACTCCTGGATCAAGGAGTTCGACCCCCGGTTCAACGTCCGCTACCGCGACGACAAGTCCTACCCGTACCTCGCCGTCACCCTGAACGAGGAGTTCCCGAGGGTGATGGTCATGCGGGGCGCGAAGCGCAAGGGCGTGCGCTACTTCGGGCCGTACTCGCACGCCTGGGCGATCCGCGAGACCGTCGACCAGCTGCTGCGGGTGTTCCCCGTCCGGACGTGCAGCGCCGGGGTGTTCAAGCGCCAGCACCAGCTCGACCGCCCCTGCCTGCTCGGCTACATCGGCAAGTGCTCCGCGCCGTGCGTCGGCCGCGTCTCCCCGGAGGAGCACCGCCTCCTCGCCGAGGACTTCTGCGACTTCATGGCGGGCAACACCTCCCGGTTCATCAAGCGCCTCGAACGCGACATGCGGGAGGCCGCCGCGTCCCAGGAGTACGAGCGCGCCGCCCGGCTCCGCGACGACATCCGCGCGCTGGAGCGCGCGCTGGAGAAGCAGGCCGTCGTCCTGCCCGACAGCACCGACTGCGACATGATCGCCTTCGCCGAGGACGAGCTGGAGGCGGCCGTCCAGGTGTTCTACGTGCGCGGCGGCCGCATCCGCGGGCAGCGCGGCTGGGTCGTCGACAAGGTCGAGGAGGTCACCACCGGCGACCTCGTCGAGAACTTCCTCATCCAGATCTACAGCGAGAGCGAGTCGGTGCCGCGCGAGGTCCTCGTCCCCGCGCTGCCGCCCGACGAGGACGCCATGGCCGAGCTGCTGTCCGAGCAGCGCGGCGGGCCGGTGCGGCTGCGCGTCCCGCGGCGGGGCGACAAGAAGGCCCTGCTGGAGACCGTCGCGCGCAACGCCCACGAGGCGCTCAAGCAGCACAAGACGCGCCGCGCGTCCGACCTCACCACCCGCAGCCGCGCGCTGCAGGAGATCCAGGACGCCCTGGAGCTGGACGAGGCGCCGCTGCGCATCGAGTGCTACGACGTCTCCAACCTGCAGGGCACGAACGTGGTCGCGTCCATGGTCGTGTTCGAGGACGGCCTCGCCCGCAAGAGCGAGTACCGCCGGTTCACGATCAAGGCGGTCGAGGGGCAGGACGACGTCCGCTCCATCCACGAGGTGATCACCCGCCGGTTCCGCCGCTACCTCGCCGAGAGCGAGAAGACGGGCGAGCTCGACCAGCTCGGCGATCCCCACGAGGCGGTTGCCGGGGGGTCTGGGGGGTCGTCCCCCCAGAATGACACGGAGGCGG
>NZ_JBIQHY010000072.1:0-3589 GCF_044508335.1 Actinomadura sp. | reverse complement strand
GAGGCGGTTGCCGGGGGGTCTGGGGGGTCGTCCCCCCAGAATGACACGGAGGCGGTTGCCGGGGGGTCTGGGGGGTCGTCCCCCCGGAATGACACGGAGGAGGGCGCGCACCAGCCGATCGACCCCGAGACCGGCCGGCCGCGCAAGTTCGCCTACCCGCCCAACCTGGTGATCGTCGACGGCGGCCCGCCGCAGGTCGCCGCCGCGCAGCGCGCCCTCGACGAGCTCGGCATCGACGACATCGCGGTGTGCGGCATCGCCAAGCGGCTGGAGGAGCTGTGGCTCCCCGGCGAGGACGACCCCGTCGTCCTGCCGCGCAACAGCGAGGGGATGTTCCTCGTCCAGCGGGTACGTGACGAGGCGCACCGCTTCGCCATCACCTTCCACCGCCAGCGGCGGTCCAAGTCCATGACGGTCAGCGAACTCGATAGCGTTCCGGGTCTGGGCCCGGCGCGGCGCGCGGCGCTGCTGAAGCACTTCGGCTCCCTGAAGCGGCTGAAGGAGGCGACGCCCGAGCAGGTCGCCGAGGTCCCGGGCATCGGCATGCGCAGCGCCGAGAGCATCGTCGCGGCGCTGCACGGCGGTACGGTCCCGGCGCGCGAGCACGCGGGCACGGGCGACGGGGAGCACAGGGGGAGACGGGCATGAGCAGCGAGACCAAGATCCCGGACATCGTGATCGTCACCGGCATGTCGGGGGCGGGCCGCAGCACCGCGGCCAAGTCCCTGGAGGACCTCGACTGGTTCGTGGTCGACAACCTGCCGCCCGGCCTGCTCGCCACGATGGCCGACCTCGGCGGCCGGGTGAAGGACGCGGTGCCCCGCATCGCCGTTGTCGTGGACGTCCGCAGCCGCGCGTTCACCGAGGACCTGCACTCCTCGATCGCCGAGCTGGAGGCGCGCGGCGTCCACCCCCGCGTGGTGTTCCTGGAGGCGAGCGACGCCGACCTCGTGCGCCGGTTCGAGAGCGTCCGCCGCCCCCATCCGCTGCAGGGCGACGGCCGCCTGGTGGACGGCATCGCCCGCGAACGCGAACTGGTCCGCGAGGTGCGCGCCGAGGCCGACCTGGTCATCGACACCAGCGGGCTCAACGTGCACGAGCTGCGCAACAAGATCATCGGGTTCTTCGGCAACGACACCGGCGAGTCCAGCCTGCGCGCCACCGTCGTGTCGTTCGGCTACAAGTACGGTCTGCCGGTCGACGCCGACCTCGTCGTCGACTGCCGGTTCCTGCCGAACCCGCACTGGGTGCCGGAGCTGCGGCCGAAGACCGGCCGCGACGCCGCCGTCCGCGACTACGTCCTCGGGCAGCGCGGCGCCAAGGAGTTCCTGGACGCCTACTCCGAGGTCCTGCGGCTGCTCTCCGAGGGGTACGAGCGCGAGGGCAAGCATTACGTGACGCTCGCCGTGGGATGCACCGGCGGAAAACACCGTAGTGTGGCCATGGCGGAGCAGATCGCCGCCCGGCTGCGGGACGAGGGCATCGAGGTGCAGGTCGCCCACCGTGACCTCGGCCGCGAATGACCATCCGCGGCTCCCGGACGAGGAGAGACACGGCACGGTGAAGCACCCCGGCCCGGCGGCGGGCCCCAAGGTCGTCGCGCTCGGCGGAGGCCACGGCCTCTACGCCTCGCTCTCCGCGCTGCGCCGCGTCACCGACCGGCTGACCGCGATCGTCACCGTCGCCGACGACGGCGGCTCCAGCGGGCGGCTCCGCCGCGAACTCGGCGTGCTGCCGCCCGGCGACCTGCGGATGGCGCTCGCCGCCCTCTGCGGCGACGACGAATGGGGCCAGACCTGGCGGGACGTCGTCCAGCACCGGTTCCGCAGCGAAGGCGACCTGAAAGGCCACGCCGTCGGCAACCTCCTCATCGTCGCGCTGTGGGAACTCCTCGGCGGCGGCGACGCCGCCGGCTCCACCGTCGCCGGCCTCGACTGGGTCGGCCGGCTGCTCGGCGCGCACGGCCGCGTCCTGCCCATGGCGGCCGTCCCCCTGGACATCGTCGCCGAGGTGCGCGGCGCCGACCCGTCCCGCCCCGACGACATCACCCACGTCAAAGGGCAGGTCGCGTGCGCCATGACGCCCGGCAGCGTGCTCGGCGTGTCGCTCGTCCCCGCCGACCCGCCCGCCTGCCCCGAGGCGCTCGCCGCCGTCGAAGAGGCCGACTGGATCGTGTTCGGCCCCGGCTCCTGGTTCACCAGCGTCCTGCCGCACCTCAAAGTGCCCGCGCTGGCCCGCGCCCTCACCACCGCCCGCGCCCGCCGCGCCGTCGCGCTCAACCTCGCGCCGCAGCCCGGCGAGACCGACGACTTCTCGCCGCAGACCCACCTGGAGGTCCTCCAGGCGCACGCCCCCGACCTGCGCGTCGACGTCGTCATCGCCGACCGCGGAGTCGTGGACGACCCGGGCGCGCTCGACAAGGCCGCGCAGACCCTCGGCGCGCGGCTCATCCTCGCCGACGTCGCCGCCGACGACGGCTCGCCGCGTCATGAACCCGCCCGCCTGGCCCAAGCCTTCGACAAGATATTCACCGAGTGACCTCCTGCGGGGCCGGGATCGGCCACACTGCTGGAAGTTCGATAGGGGGAGGGTTCATCAGATGGCGATGACCGGTGTGGTCAAGGACGAGCTGAGCAGGCTCACGGTCATGAAGCCGTGCTGCCGCAAGGCCGAGGTCTCGACGCTGCTGCGGTTCGCGGGCGGCCTGCACCTGGTCAGCGGGCGCATCGTGATCGAGGCCGAGATCGACACCGGCGTCGCGGCGCGGCGCCTCATCAAGGACATCGCGGAAGTGTTCGGGCACACCTCAGAAGTCGTCGTGCTCGCGCCGAGCGGCCTGCGCAAGGGCAACCGCTACGTCGTCCGCGTCTTCCGCGACGGCGAGTCCCTCGCCCGGCAGACCGGCCTCATCGACAACAACGGCCGGCCCGTCCGCGGCCTGCCCCGGCACGTCGTCGCCGGCGCCGCCTGCGACGCCGAGTCCGCCTGGCGCGGCGCGTTCCTCGCGCACGGCTCCCTCACCGAACCCGGCCGCTCCATGTCCCTCGAAGTGACCTGCCCCGGCCCCGAGGCCGCGCTCGCCCTCGTCGGCGCCGCCCGCCGCCTCAAAATCCACGCCAAGGCCCGCGAAGTCCGGGGCGTCGACCGCGTCGTCGTCCGCGATGGCGACGCCATCAGCGCCCTGCTCACCCGGCTCGGCGCCCACGACAGCGTCCTCGCCTGGGAAGAGCGCCGCATGCGCCGCGAAGTCCGCGCCACCGCCAACCGGCTAGCCAACTTCGACGACGCCAACCTGCGCCGCTCCGCCCGCGCCGCCGTCGCCGCCGGCGCCCGCGTCGCCCGCGCCCTGGAAATCCTCGGCGACGACGCCCCCGAACACCTCGTCAAAGCCGGCCGCCTCCGCCTGGAGCACAAGCAGGCGTCCCTCGAAGAACTCGGCCAGCTCGCCGACCCGCCCCTCACCAAGGACGCCATCGCCGGCCGCATCCGCCGCCTCCTCGCCATGGCCGACAAACGCGCCACCGACCAGGGCATCCCCGGCACCGAAGCCAACCTGACGGCGGAAATGCTGCAGTAGTTCATTGGGGGG
>NZ_JBIQHY010000071.1:16560-34155 GCF_044508335.1 Actinomadura sp. | reverse complement strand
GCCGGGACGCACGTCGCGGGCGGCGCCGGGGTCGACGGGCGGCTCGGCGACCGTCCGGGCGATCTCCCTGCCGAGCCCGCCCTCGTAGAACCAGCCGATGCCGCGCCTCGCGAGCTGCCGGTAGGTGTCGGCGAGGTCGGGGTTGCGGAACACCGAGCCGACCTCGGGGACCTTCCCGCCCGGCAGGAACAGCTCGCGGGTGGGGACGATGTCGCGGAAGCGGGCCTCGTTCACCGCCGTCTGGTCGTGGAACTCCTGGTCGACGACGAACCCCCGGTCGGCGATCTTGATCGCCGGGCGCAGCAGGCGGCCGAGGTCGCGGGTGCCGAAGCGGCGCAGGGCGAGGTCCCACTGCGCGAGGGTGCCGGGCACGCCGACGCTGAGCCCGCTGGTGACGGCCTGGTCGAACGGCAGCGGCCGCCCGGTGGCGGGGTCGATGAACGCGTCCTGCCTCATCCGCTTCGGCGCGAACTCGCGGCCGTCGATGGCGTAGACGCGGCGCTTCCGCGCGTCGTAGTAGGTGATGTAGCCCCCGCCTCCGATCGCGGACACGTACGGCTCGGTGACGCCGAGCGTCGCGCCGGCGGCGACGGCCGCGTCCATCGCGTTGCCGCCGTGCTTGAGGACGTCCAGGGCCGTGCGGCTGGCGTCCAGGTCGACCGTGGACACGGCGCCGCCGAAGCCGGTGGCGACCGGCTGCTTGACCGGGGGCCGCGGGTGCCCGGCGTGCGGCCCGGGGGCCGGGACCGGCGCGGCGGCGGCGGTGCCGGCGGGCACGGCCAGCGCCGCGGCGGCCGCCACCGCGGCGGCGAGCGCCGTGCGGCGCCGGACGCGGGACGGCCCGGGACTCGGGCGGGCGGACGGCTTCGCGGGCGAGGGCGGGGACGATGGCGAGGGGGAGCGGGACACCGGACCTCCAGACGAACGCGGCGTCCCTACGGTGTCACCGATCTTCGCCCGATGCCACCGTCCGCACCGGCCGACCCCGGACGCGGGCCCCGCAGAGATCGTAAAGCGCTTTCCGCATTGGAAATTGGGGGTATTCGATCGGAACGCTCCATTAGAAAAGTGTTCGGGGACCGGTCACCCGAGCGTGAGGGAGCCGCTGCGGCACGTCGCCGACCTGCGCTTTGGCAGGATGCGACAACGACGAGACGGCAACGATCCGCGCGAAAACGTTGCGATTATGCTCATACGTGGTGAATTCTTAGGGACTTCGACAAGCCATCACCTCGCGAACAGCGGCGCGGGTTCAGCATGGCCCCAGGCCCAAGGGGGACCACCATGACCTTGGACATGCGCATGCGCAACAACATGTTCCGCCGGCTGCCGGTCGAGCAGGCCACCGGCCGGCTCTACGGCGGGCGGCACCGGCTCCGTGTGGTGTACCGGACCCGCGACCTCGTCGTGCTCGGCCTCGGCGTGATGATCGGCTCCGGCATCTTCAAGATCGCCGGGGAGCAGGCCAGCTCGACCGCCGGTCCCGGCGTGCTGATCTCCTTCCTCATCGCGGGCGGCGTGTGCGTGCTGGCCGCGCTGGCGTTCGCCGAGCTGTCCTCGATCATCCCGGTCGCGGGCAGCGCCTACTCCTTCAGCTACGTCGCGTTCGGCGAGGTGTGGGCGTGGGTGGTCGGCTGGTCGCTGATCATGGAGCTGCTGCTGGCGGCGTCGGTGCTGGCGCGGGTGTGGTCGCTGTACTTCACGCAGGCGCTGAACGACTTCGGGGTCCCGGTACCCGGCTGGCTGGGCGAGGTGATCGGCCAGGTCAAGGGGCCGGACGTGCTGGCCTTCTTCATCCTGCTGCTGGTGGTGCTGATGCTCGCCACCGGCAGCAGGATGAGCCTGAAGACGCTGTGGTACATGGTGATGGCCAAGGTCATCGTGATCGGCCTCGTCATCGCCACCGGCCTGAAGTTCTTCCACTCCGGCAACCTCACCCCGTTCATCCCGCCCGCGCAGCCGGCGCCGGAGGGCGACCGGACGGTGCTGGACGCCGTGCTCGGCGCGTTCGGCGGCGGCACCCCCCACGTGTTCGGCGTCTGGGGGCTGTTCGCCGCCGCGCCGGCCATCGCGTTCGCCTACATCGGCTTCGACCTCATCGCGACCGCCTCGGAGGAGACCGACGACGCGCCCCGCAAGGTGCCGCGCGGCATCCTCACCGCCCTGCTCACCACGATCGTGCTGTACGCGGCGGTCGCGATCGCGCTCGTCGGCATGGTCGGCATGGACGGCTTCGCCAAGCTCGACCCGGACAAGCTGCTGATCGCCGCGGCGTTCGACGAGGTCGGCGCGGGCGCGATGGGCAAGATCGTCGACGTGGGCGCGGTACTGGCGCTGACCACCGTCATCCTGGTGGTGGTGATCAGCCTGACCCGGGTGGTGTTCTCGATGGCCCGGGACGGCCTGCTCCCGCGCCCGCTCGCCGCGATGAGCCGGTACAAGGTGCCGTCCCGCGCCACCCTCCTCGCGGGCGGCGCGGCGGTCGTCATGTCGCAGACGATCGACGTGCTGACGCTGGAGCAGCTCGTCGTGATCGGGACGCTGTTCGCCTTCCTGTTCGTCGCCGCCGCCGTGCTGGCGCTGCGGCACTCCCAGCCCGACCTGCACCGGCCGTTCCGGATGCCCGCCGCGCCGCTCGTGGTGATCGCGACGATCCTCGCGATCGGCTGGCTGATGCTGAACCTCAAGGTCGAGACGTGGGCGTACTTCGCGATCTGGATGGCGGTCGGCATCGCCCTGTACCTGGCGTACGGGCGGCGGAAGAGCCAGATGAAGCTGCTGCTGGACGCGCCGCCGGACCGCCCGGTCGCCGCGAAACTGGGCCCCGCGCCGCCGCCGGGGGCGATGCCCGGATCGGCCGGGCCGCTGCCCCCCGGCGTGGTGCCGGCCGGCGGCCCCGGGCTCGGCGACGTCCGCCCCGCCCCCGGCCCGTACGAGCCGGGCGCGTACGAGCTGGGCGCGTACGAGGCGGGGCCGTACGAGACCGGCCCGTGGCCGGCCGACCGGCGGCCCGGCGCACCGGAGAGCCCGTACCCCACGGGCCGGTACTCGACCGGCCGGCAGCCGGGCGGCCAGTTCGCGCGGGAGCCCTTCCAGGACGAGCAGCCCCCGCCCGAGCGGTTCCAGCCGTACGACCGCGACGGCCGCGGAAGGACGTCCGGTCCCTACGCTCCGGGCCCGTACGGGCCGCGCCAGTCCGCTGATCCGTACGCCGTCGACCCGGGCGTCCCCAACCCGTACGCGTCGGGTCCGTACGCGGCCGGGCCGTACGGCTCCGGCGAGCAGCCCTACGCCGGCCCGACCTTCCGCGAGAGCGACTACGGCGAGCACGGGTACGAGGAGCACGGGTACGAGCAGGGGTACGAGCAGGGCTACGAGCAGGGCTACGACGAGGAGCCGCCCGGCGGCCGGCGCCGCCGCTGAGCCCCAGCCCGGAGCCTCCTTTGTGAAGTTCCGCCGAACGCGGCGGGCGCCGCCTCCCCTCGCCGGGGGGCGGCGCCCGCCTTTTCGTCGTCCCCGAGTGCCGGTCTACGCGCCGCTCGGCGACCCCGTCGAGACGATCGAGGAGGCGCTGGGGAACCGGTCGTGCCGCGCTCCTTCGGGCCCGCCTCGGCCGACGAACACCGTGGCCACCATCGGACACCCATTGACCTCGGCCTCCGGTGAGACCAAGATCCCGCTGAACGCCGTGGATCTTCCGGAGGTGGACGGTGCGTCTCCCCCAGCGCACGCTCTCGGCCCTGGCGGCCGCGGCCGCGTCCGTCGCCCTGCTGGCCGTCCCGCCGGCGCCGGCCTCGTCCGCGGGGACGGGCGACGGCTGCGACCCGATCGACCCGGCCGCGTGCCTGCTGCCGTTCCCGAGCGACTGGTACACGGTGGCGGACGGGGGCACGGCGACGGGCCGCCGCGTCCACCTCAAGACGACGATCAAGAACGCGCTGGGCGTCCCGGTGTCGCCGGGCGAGTGGAACCGGGCGGACGGCTTCTCCCCCGGATCGCCGCTGCTCCTGCGCGTCCCGGGCGTCGACCTCACCCGCACCGGCGCGGCGCCGATCACCGACATCGGCTCCTCGCTGCGCGCCGACGCCCCGATCGTCATCGTGGACACCGCGACCGGCGAGCGCTGGCCGTACTGGGCGGAGCTGGACGCGAACGCACCCGCCGACCGGAAGGCGCTGATCGTCCGTCCGGCGAAGAACTTCCGGGAGGGCCACCACTACGCGGTCGCCTTCCGCAACCTGCGCGACGCGTCCGGGAACCCGATCCCGCCGAACGCGGCGTTCGCGAAGATCCTCGGCCCGGACCTGCCGTCCGGCGACCCGCTCGCGCAGCGGCAGCGAGACGAGCGCAAGGTCCTCGCCGCGCTGAAGGCGCACGGCGTGGGCCGCGACGGCCTCTACCTCGCGTGGGACTTCACCGTCGCGAGCCGGCAGAGCCTCGCCGGGCCGATCCTGCACATGCGCGACGAGGCGCTCCGCAAGCTCGGCGACCGGTCGCCGTCGTTCTTCGTGACGCAGGTGACCGACGACGTGGACGAGCGGATCGCGCGCGAGGTCAAGGGCATCGTCTGGGCGCCGAGCTACCTCGACCAGTACGGCGGCCTGCCCGGATCGTCCCTGCACCGGGGCCGGGACGGGCAGCCCGAGCAGCTTCCCGGGAACTCGCAGGCCGTCCCGTTCCAGTGCGAGATCCCGAGGTCGGCGTTCGACGCCCCCGCCCGCCCGGCCCTCTACGGGCACGGGCTGCTCGGCGGCGAGGACGAGGTCGACGCGGGGAACGTCAAGTCGATGGCGGCCGAGCACGGCTTCGTCTTCTGCGCGACGCGGTGGATCGGCATGTCCGAGGAGGACGTCCCGAACGTGATCACGGCGCTCGCCGACCTCACCCGGTTCCGGACGGTCGCCGACCGCCTCCAGCAGAGCCTCCTCGACTTCACCTTCCTCGGCCGCGCCATGACCCGCGGGTTCGCCGGGAACAAGGCGTTCCAGGACGGTGCGGGGCGGTCGCTGATCGACACGAAGGCGCAGCTGACCTACGACGGCAACAGCCAGGGCGGCATCATGGGCGGCGCCCTCACCGCCGTCTCCCCCGACATCCGGCGCGCCGTCCTCGGCGTCCCGGCGATGAACTACAGCACGCTGCTCAACCGCAGCGCCGACTTCCCCCAGTACGCGCAGGTCCTCGACCTGTTCTACCCGGACAAGCTCGACCAGCAGATCGGCATCGCGCTGATCCAGATGCTGTGGGACCGCGGCGAGGCCGACGGCTACGCCTGGCACATGACGGACGACCCGCTGCCCAACACGCCGAAGCACCGCGTGCTGATGCACGTGGCGTTCGGCGACCACCAGGTGGCGCCCGTGGCGGCCGAGGTCGAGGCCCGCACGATCGGCGCCCGCATCCACGCGCCGACCGTGCTGCCGGGGCGCAACCCCGACAAGGCGCCCTACTGGGGGATCCCGACCTTCGGGTCTTCCTACGACGGTTCCGCCATGGTCGTCTGGGACAGCGGCTCCCCTGCGCCGCCGCTGACGAACACACCGCCGACGCAGGGCCGCGACCCGCACTCCGACCCCCGCAACAACCCCGACGCCCGCCGGCAGAAGGCGGTGTTCCTGAAGACCGGGACGGTCGTGGACGTGTGCGGAGGGGGACCCTGCGTCATCACCCCCTGACCCCTACCTGAGAAGATCGGACCATGCTCCAGGTCTGCCCGAACGGTCCACGGACGAAGGGCGTGCCGGTCTCGGCGGAGGAGGTCGCCGCCGCGGTCCGCGCCGCCGCCGACGTCGGTGCGCAGGACGCGCACCTGCACCCCAAGGACGGCACGGGCGCCGACACCCTGGACGCCTTCCACGTCGCCGAGACGGTCACCGCCGTCCGCGCGGCGACCCCGAACATCCGCGTCGGCGTCACCACGGGCGCCTGGGCGGAGCCGGACCCGGCCGAGCGCGCCGCGCTGATCCGGTCCTGGACCGTCCTGCCCGACCACGCGTCGGTGAACTTCCACGAGGCCGGCGCCGAACTGGTCGCCGAGACGCTGCTGGAACGGGGCGTCGCGGTCGAGGCGGGCATCTTCTCCGGCACCGAGGCCGCCGAGCGGTTCCTGCGCTGGCCGCACGCCCACCGCGTGCTGCGGGTCCTCGCCGAGGTCACCGACACCGACCCGCAGAGCGCCCTCGGCACGGCCAAGGCGCTGCTGCACGCCATCGGCACCGGGCACGAACGCCCCATCCTGCTGCACGGCGAGGACGGCGGCGCCTGGCCGGTGCTGCGCCTCGCCGTCCGGCACAACCTGGACGTACGGATCGGGCTGGAGGACACCCTCACCCTCCCGGACGGCTCCCCGGTCGACGACAACGCGGTGCTGATCCAGACGGCCCGCGCGATGCTCGTCCCGTAGCCGGCGTCAGGAGCGGGGGTTGTGGCCGGCGGCGTCGAGCCGCGCCCACTCGGCGTCCCACATCTCGTCGCGGTGCCGGTCGCAGCGGCGGCGGACGAGCACATAGGCGAACAGCACCGGGATCGCGCAGCCGAGGACGGCCGCGGCGCCCGCGTAGACGGCGTCGGTCACCGTCCGGCTGTGCGGGCGGGGGCGCACGGTCGGGTTGCCGTGCCGGTCGATCCAGATCGTCCTATGCGCGCCGACCTTGACGTTCTTCCAGCTCGGCAGCGTCCCGACGCGCGGCTCGCCGTTCACGCCCGGCCAGGTCGCCTGCACCGTCTCGTGGATGTAGCGGTCGCCGGAGGAGCCGATCCCGCCGGTGGAGGTGACGGTGGCGACCACCTGGTGGCGGCTCGCCCGCTCGGCGTTCTCCGCGTGCATCCCCGCGCTGTAGGACCAGGAGACGGCGAGCGCCGCGACCGGCGGCGCGGTGCCGAGCAGCAGCAGGAGCAGCCCCAGGGCCACCAGCCGCTGGACGCGGTCCACCCGGCGGCGCAGCTCGTTCCGCTCCAGCCCGAGCCGACGCCGCAGCCTGGCCACGGGCGTGCCTCCGCGGCGGATGCCTGACCTGCGCATCTGCGTTCACCTCCCCGGGGAGCGCCCTCCCGGCAAGAGGCTCTTCAGCCTTCTTTACCGAGAATATTCCCGAGTTCGTTGATCGGCACATCGCCGCTGGCCGAATCATTTCCCGGATCGCGTCCCATATGCCGGGTTGATGACCGAATTGGGTCATCGTCCGGACCCGCGGGGCGCCGCGCGCCCACCGCGAGCGCCAGCAGCGCCCCGAGCGCGCACATCCCGGCGGTGATCCAGAAGATCTCCTGGTACTCGGTGCGCAGGGCTTCCTGCAGAGCCGCGTTGTAGACCTCCATCTGCCGCGCGAACTCCCGCTTCGACATCAGGAACGGCAGCGGCGGCTTCAGCTCGGCCGTCAGCGCGTGGAACCGGTAGAAGCCCCACGCCGACAGCGCCGACACGCCGAGCAGCATCCCCATCATCCTGGCCACCACCACGGCGGCCGAGGCGACCCCGTGCCGCGCCGCCGGCACGAACGCCAGCACCGCCGACGACACCGGCGCGATCACCAGGCCCAGGCCGAGCCCCGTCACCACGAGATCGACGTCCATACGCGGGAGCGGCCCGTACGAGGCGTCCGCCAGATCGGCCGGCCAGCCCGCGATCAGCAGGTAGCCGCCCGCGGAGACGGCCATGCCCGCCGCCATCGGCCACCGCTCCCCCACCCGGCGCGCCACCAGCCCGCCGGCCACCGCCGCGACCGGCAGCGCCACCAGGAACCTCGTCAGCAGCAGCGCGCCCTCCGCGGCGTCCTTGTCCAGGACGGTCTGCGCCACCAGCACCACGTCCACCAGCGTCACCATCAGCGCCGCGCCCGACAGCAGGCTCACCCCGAGCGTCGCCAGCAGCGGCCCCCGCCGCACCCCCGACAGGTCGAGCAGCCGCGTCCTCGCCCTGACCTCCCACAGGACGAACACCGCCAGCACCGCCGCGCCCGCGCCCAGCACCGGCGGCCCCCACGGCGGCAGCGCCGACTCCTCCGGCTCCGGGTTGTAGACGGCCGCGACCAGCAGCCCCAGGCCCAGCGCCAGCAGCAGGCCGCCGACCACGTCCACGCCCGGCCGCGGCCCCTCCCGCCGCCCGCCCGGCACCGCGGCCTGCACCGCGATCATCGCCGCGGCCACCAGCGGCACGTTGATCCAGAAGATCGCCCGCCAGCCCAGTGCCGCCGCGACCCCCGCCCCGTACAGCGGGCCGAGGACGCTGCCCAGCTCCTGCGCGGCCCCGACCGCGCCGAGCACCACCGGCCGCTGCCGCTCCTCCCACAGGTCACCGGCCAGCGCCATCGTCACCGGCAGCAGCGCACCCCCCGCCACGCCCTGCACCGCCCGGCCCGCCGTCAGCACCGGCACGTCCTGCGCCAGCGCCGTCACCACCGACCCCGCCGCGAAGAACACCAGGCACGCCTGCAGCAGCGGCCGGCGGCCGAACCGGTCCGACAGCTGCCCGAGCAGCGGCATCGCCGCCACATACCCCAGCAGGAACCCCGTCAGGACCGGCGTCACCCGCTCCAGGCGGTTGATCGGGATCCCGACGTCCTTGACCATCGGCACCAGGACCGTCGTCACCACATAGGCGTCCAGCGCGGCCAGCAGCACCACCGCGCCGCCCGCCCCGATGGCGACCCGGCGCCGCACCCTCACCCCGACCGCCTACTTCGGTGCGCTGATCTTGTACGGCGCGTCGAACTCGGTGAACGAGACGACCACCGCGCCGCCCTTCGGGAACTTCCCGCGCACCTTCACCAGCCGGTGGTCGGCCTTGCTCACCCACACCTGGCCGTCCAGGTCCGCGTTGATCCCCGGGATCAGCTCCGAGATCTGCGCCTTCGGCAGCTTCGCGCCCACCCGGTACGCCTCCGCGCCGCCCACCTTCTCCACCGCCTGCGGCTCCGGCGACTTCAACGACGTCAGCAGCATCGGGATGCCCCGCTGCGGATCCAGCACCGCCGACGGGTCGTACACGCTCGCCGCCAGCGCCTTCGGCAGCTTCCGCCAGCCGCCCGTCCCCGCGTCCAGGTAGATGCTGTCCCCCAGCGCGACGACCTTCATCTCCACGTTCTGGCCCTGCTGCTCGACCGTCAGCGTCCCCTGCGCGTCCCCGCTCCGCAGCAGCTTCATGTCGCCGCTCTTCACGATGACCGGCGTCTTCCCGTCCGACTCCAGCGAGAACCCGACGCTCTGCAAAGCGCCCATCGCCTGCGCCGACTCCCGCAGCGCCTGCGCGGCGTCGAAATCCGCCTTCTTCGCCGGCTCGTCCGACCCGCCATCGCACGCACCCGAGAACACGAGCGCCACAACCACGGGAACAAGGGCCAGTATGCGTCTGGACATACGCGGGACCCTACCGACCGGTCACCGCGCCCGTCACTCGCCTCCTGGTATGACATCGCCCCGCCAAAAGGAGGACATCACCGCGCTCGCCACCACTCGCCGCCGCTAAACTTGCACCGGCAAAACCCCCACCGTCACCCGGGGGAACGGCCTCGGGGCGGTAGCTCAGCTGGTCAGAGCAGAAGACTCATAATCTTCCGGTCGCGGGTTCGAGTCCCGCCCGCCCTACAGAGGTGGCCGATCCATGTCCGCGGAAAGCGCGGACCGTTCCTCTTCCGGCATTTCTTCCGAGGGGCGACCCCCGGACCCCCGATGTGGGGGGCTCCGCCCCCACGCCCCCTCCCGGCTCAGGCCGCTGATCACCTTCCGCATCACACACGGCCTCGCGGGAGGGGGCGGGGCTTGCGTCAGGCGGGCCAGGTCGGGCGGCGCTTCTCCAGGAAAGCCCGCATGCCCTCTTGGGCCTCCGGGGTTTGGCTGGTGGCGGCCATCACCTCGATCGCATAGGTGTAGGCGTCGTGTTCGGGGCGGTCCAGCTGGGCGTACATCGCCTGCTTGCCCAGGGCCTTGCTGCGCGGGCTGCCCTGGGTGGCGCGCGTCAGGAGGTCGAGGGTGGCCTTGTCCAGGTCGGCGTCGGGCACGGCGTAGTTGACCAGGCCCCAGTCGGCCGCCGTCCGCGCGTCGATGACCTCGCCGGTGAGGGCCATCTCGGCCGCCCTCTTGCGGCCGATGTTGCGGGAGATCGCCACCAGCGGGGTGTGGCAGAACCAGCCGCCCTTGCCGCCGGGCGCGGCGAAACCGGCGCTCTCGGCGGCGACGGCCAGGTCGCAGCTGGCGACCAGCTGGCAGCCGGCGGCGGTCGCGAGGCCGTGCACGCGGGCCACGACCACCTGCGGGACGGACTGGATCGTCCGCACGAGCTCCGTGCAGACCTGCAGCAGGTCGCGGACGTCGCCATGGGAGGCGCCGGCCATGTCGGAGAAATCGTGGCCCGCGGAGAACACCGGGCCGTTGGCGGCCAGGACGATGCCGCGGGCGTCCGTGTCTGCGGTCGCCCGGAAGGCGGCCGTCAGGTCGGCGAGGAACGCCCGCGAGAGGGCGTTGCGGCGCTTGGGGCGGTTCATGGTGATCGTGGTGAACGGGCCGTCGCGGTCCAGCAGGACCTCGTTGTCTTCGCTCATGCTCTCGACGTTATGTCAGACCCGCGTCGTACGGTTGGCGGGTCCGAGGACCGAGGGGGTTTGGCCTTGAAGCTGCTCACCGCCACCAACACCGGCCAGGGATTGCGCGACAACGACTTCGACTGGTGCGTCGAGGGCGAACTCGTCCACATCGGGATGGTGTGCGCCCGCGACCGCGACGACCCCGACGGAGGCTGCGGCTGCGGCCGGTCGTTCGCCGGGCTCAACTCGCACCGCGCCACGACCACCGCCATGGTCCGGGAGATACCCGGCTTCACCGAGGACGACTACGTGCTGGCGATCCGGTCGAGCCTTGAGCAGCAGGGCTGCGACCCCGCGTTCGCCGAGCACGAGGCGGCGCTGCTGCGGTGCCTCGTGCGCGACTGGCCGGTGGGGGTGATCGTCGAGCGGCGGCTGGATGAGATCGTGGTGAGACAGGTCGTCCAGCCCTAGGAGGTGCGCCATGCTCGTCGCGTTCTCGGTGACCCCGCTCGGCACGGGGGAAGAGGTCGGCGAACTCGTCGCGGAAGCGGTCCGGGTCGTGCGGGCCAGCGGCCTGCCCAACCGGACCGACGCGATGTTCACCACCGTCGAGGGCGAATGGGACGAGGTCATGGCCGTGGTGAAGGACGCGACCGACGCCGTGGCCGCGCGGGCGCCCCGGGTCGGCCTCGTGCTCAAGGCCGACATCCGGCCCGGCGTCACCGGCGCCCTCGACGCCAAGGTCGAGTCCGTGGAGCGCCACCTCAGCTGAAGCAGGCTTGCACGCCGTTCTCGCCGCCGCGGGAGAAGCTGCGCAGGCGCTGCACGGCCGTGCCGTGGTCGCCGGGCTTCGTCCAGGGCGCCTTGTCGCCGATGATCTGGAAGGCGTCCACGAGCTCCTGCTCGTCGCCCTCCTCGAACTTCAGCGTGCCGTCGTCCGCGGAGCCGTAGAGCACGGCGCCGGCGAGGCAGTCGGCCTGCAGCTCGGCGGCCGGCGACACCAGCCCGCGGCGGAGCCTGGCCTGGATCGCGTGCCCCCACTCGTGCGCGATGACGAGGTAGACCCATGCGTCCCCGCGGGCGTAGCCGGAGCGCATGAGGTGCGCGTCCCACGCGACGTAGTCGCCGGACGGGCAGTACGCCGCGTTGTCGGGCGTCAGGCGGTCCTTGCCGCACAGCGGCGCCGAACGCGGATCGCGCCCGTTGTACAGCCCCACAACGCGCGGTGAGCTGTAGCCGCCGGTGAACAGCTGCGTCCAGTGCCGCCGCCAGAAATCGTCCGTGGCCGTCTCCGCGGTCCGCAGATCCTCCTGGAACTCCGCCTCGTCGAACGTGCCCGGCGCGCTCTGCTCCGGGGCGGGCGAGTCCGCGGCCGCGGTGTTCTGCGCCGCCGGGCGGGCCTGACCGGGCGGCGGCCGCAACTCGAACTGGCACGCGCCGGTCAGCGCGAGCATCGCGGCGGCGGCGGCTCCGGCCCGCCACCGCCGCGTCAGATTGCGTGCAGTCTCCCTCATGACGGGACATACGCACGCGCGCCCCCAGATGGTCGAAAAGCGGCCCGACTGTGCTCCGAGCACAACCCGAACGACGTTCGATTGGACCCGCGCCCCGTCTTGCCGCGGCCCCGTAGACGCAGGTCGGCGGCCCATGCTGGGCTGCCCGCCACACGAACTTACGGAGGGGCGAATGGCGAACGGGACCCTCGCGGTCCGCGATCTGTCGGTGAGCTACGGGCGGGCGGTGCGGGCCCTGCGCGGCGTCTCGCTGGACGTCCCCGCGGGGTCGGTCACGGCCGTGCTCGGCGCGAACGGGGCGGGCAAGACGACGCTGCTCCGCGCGATCTCGGGAACGCTGCCGTTCCACCGCGGCTCGGTGGACACCGGCACGGTCCGGCTCGGCGACCGGTCCCTCGTCGGGCTGCACCCGGCCACCGTCGTGGCGGCCGGGGTGGTGCAGGTTCCGGAGGGGCGCCGGGTGTTCGGCCGGCTCAGCGTGGAGGAGAACCTGCGGGCGGGCGCGCTCGGGGCGCCCGGCCGCGGCGCGGCCGCCAAGGCGCACGAGCGGGTGCTGGAGCTGTTCCCGGTGCTCGCCGAGCGGGCCCGGCAGCGGGCCGGGCTGCTGTCCGGCGGCGAGCAGCAGATGCTCGCGATCGGGCGGGCGCTGATGGCGTGCCCGTCGGTGCTGCTGCTGGACGAGCCGACGCTCGGCCTGGCGCCGCTGATGGCCGAGCGGATCGCGCAGACCGTCCGGGAGATCAACCTGCAGGGCACGGCGATCCTGCTGATCGAGCAGAACGCGGCGCTGGCGCTGGAGCTGTCGTCGTCCGCGCACGTGCTGGAGGTCGGCGCGGTGACGCTGCACGGGCCGTCGGCGGAGCTGGCCGCGAGCGACGAGGTCCGGCGGCGGTACCTCGGCGTCGGCGGCGAGGACGAGGACGGCGGGCCCGGCGATCCGGCGCCGCCCTCGCTGGAGCGGTGGGCCGGATGAGCGGGGCGAGGCGCGGGGCCGCCCCCGCGCGGGACGCGGAGCCGGCCGAGCTGGTGGTCGACGGGCTCACGGTGCGGTTCGCCGGGCTGACCGCGCTGGACGGGGTCGGGTTCACCGTCGCGCCCGGCAGCGTCCATGCGGTCATCGGGCCGAACGGCGCGGGCAAGTCGACGTGCTTCAACGTGCTGTCCGGCGTGTACCGGGCGAGCGAGGGCAGCGTCCGGTTCGGCGGCGCGGAGCTGACCGCGCTGCCGCCGCACCGGATCGCCGGCCTCGGCGTCGCCCGGACCTTCCAGAACATCGCCCTGTCCCGGCACCTGTCGGTCGAGGACAACCTGATGCTCGGGCGGCACCGGCTGACCAGGGCCGGGTTCGTGTCGGCTGGGCTGCGGCTGCCGCGGGCGCGCCGCGAGGACGCCCGGCACCGGGCGCGGGTCCGCGACATCGCCCGGTTCGTCGGGGTCGGCGAGCATCTGGCCGCGCCCGTCGGGCTGCTCGCGTACGGCGTGCAGAAGCGGGTCGAGCTGGCCCGTGCGCTCGCGATGGAGCCCCGGCTGCTGCTCCTGGACGAGCCCGTCGCCGGGATGAACGGCGCGGAGCGCCGGCGGATGGCCGAGGTGATCGCCCGGGTCCGCGCCGACCTCGGCGTCTCGGTCCTGCTGGTCGAGCACGACATGGGGATGGTCATGCGCCTCGCCGACGAGGTCACCGTCCTGGACTTCGGCCGGCGCATCGCGGGCGGCGCGCCGGAGCGGGTGCAGCGGGACCCCGCGGTGATCCGCGCCTACCTCGGCGCCGCCCGCGAGCCGGCGGAACCATCGGAGGGAAACCCTTGAGCACGTTCATCGAGCTGGTGGTCAACGGGGTCTCGGCGGGATCGGTGTACGCGCTGATCGCCCTCGGCTTCGTGATCATCTTCAAGGCCACCGAGGTGGTCAACTTCGCGCACGCGTCGCTGCTGCTCGTCGGCGGCTACGCGACGGCGGTCCTGCACGACGACATCGGGTTCCTGCCGGCGCTCGGCGCGGGCGTCGCCGCGGCCGCCGCCGCGGGCGCGCTGGTGGAGCTGCTGGTGCTGCGCCGCGCCCGCGTCGAGCACCACGCGGTGCTCGCGATCGTCACGATCGGCGTCGACATCGTGCTGACGACCGCGCTGACGCGGCAGATCGGCACGCAGGTCCTGTCGATGGGCGACCCCTGGCAGAACAAGATCGTGCACGTGGGCGGCGTCGGCATCGCGCAGACCCGCATCGCGGCGTTCGCGGTCGCGTCCCTGCTCATCGCGGCGTTCCTGGCGGCGTTCCGCTACACCTCGTGGGGCGTGGCGATGCGCGCGGCGGCCGAGGACGGGGAGACGGCGGCGCTGATGGGCGTCCGGCTGACCCGCGTGTCGCTGGCCGCGTGGGCGGTCGCCGGGGCGCTCGCGGCGGTCGCGGCGCTGTTCCTCACCGTGTTCCCCACGCCCGGACTCGACCGCAGCACCTCCTTCGCGGCGATGAAGGCGTTCCCGGCCGCGATCCTCGGCGGGCTCGACTCGACGACCGGCGCGCTCGCCGGCGGCCTGATCGTCGGGCTCACCGAGTCGCTCGTGACCGGCTACCAGGGCGACCTCGCGTTCATGGGACGCGGCATCGGGGAGGTCGCGCCCTTCCTGGTGATGCTGCTGGTGCTCCTGGTCCGCCCGGCCGGGCTGTTCGGGACGAGGGAGCTGTCGCGTGTCTGAACGTCCGTTCCGCCTCGCGGCGGTGCTCGCGGGGACCCTCGTCCTGCTCGCCATGCCCTTCTACCTGGACGCGTTCTGGCTGCAGACCGGCCTGTTCGCGATGTCGGCGGCGATCGGCGCGATCGGCCTGAACCTGCTGACCGGCGCGACCGGGCAGCTGTCGATGGGGCACGCGTTCTTCCTCGCGGTCGGCGCCTACGGGTACGTGTACCTGGCGTCCGACGACGGGCCGCACGTCGCGGGCCTCGGGCTGCCGACGCCGCTGGCGTTCGCCGGCGCGATCGTGCTGGCCGGCGTCGCGGGCGGGCTGTTCAGCCCCATCGCCGGGCGGCTGCGCGGCGTCTACCTCGGCATCGCGTCGCTCGCGCTGATCTTCATCGGGCAGCACGTGCTGTTCAACGCCGAGACCGTCACCGGCGGCTTCAACGGCCGGGACGTCCCGCCGATGGAGCTGGCCGGGTTCCGCTTCGACGACTCGCCCGAGCTGGTGGTGTTCAACGTGCCGCTCGGCGCGCTGGAGCGGCTCTGGTTCCTCGCCGTCCTGCTGCTGATCCCGGCGGCGTGGATCGCGCGCGGCATCCTGCGCGGCCGCCCCGGCCGGGCGATGAACACGATCCGCGACCACGAGACGGCGGCGGCCGTGATGGGCGTGCCCGTGGCGCGCTACCGCGCCGGGGTGTTCGTGCTGTCGTCGATGTACGCGGGCGCGGCCGGGGCGCTGCTCGCGCTGGCGTTCCGCCGGACGGTCCCGGACTACTTCGGGATGTTCCTGTCCCTGGACTACCTGGCCATGATCGTCATCGGCGGGCTCGGCTCGGTCGCCGGGGCGGTCGCGGGCGCGGTGTTCGTGTCCGTCCTGCCGCAGCTCCTCACCCGCTTCGGCGACGACCTGCCGCTCGTCGCCGCGCCGGGCTCCGCCGGGGTCTCCCCCGCCGAGGCCGCCCGGATCCTGTACGGCGCCGCCGTCGTCGCCGTCGTCCTGTTCCTGCCCGGCGGCCTGGCCGGTATGTGGCCGCGGCTGCGCGCGGCCGCGTCCCGGCGCCGGGCCGC
Organism: Actinomadura sp.; assembly: GCF_044508335.1. Taxonomy (NCBI): domain Bacteria; kingdom Bacillati; phylum Actinomycetota; class Actinomycetes; order Streptosporangiales; family Thermomonosporaceae; genus Actinomadura; species Actinomadura sp. The sequence continues at coordinate 18,378 of NZ_JBIQHY010000071.1, read as the reverse complement.
CAGTCCCCTCACCCGACTCGAAAAAGAGGAGCAACCAGTATGAACCGAACGGCACGGCTGACGGCGGTCGCGGCGCTGGCGGTGGCGCTGCCGCTGGGCATGGCGTCCGGCTGCAGCAGCAAGGCGACCGGCGGCGCCGGGAGCACCGGCGAGGACGGCGTCAAGACCGGCCCCGGCGTCACCGCGGACACGATCCGCGTCGGCGCCGCGACCGACCTGACCGGCGTGTACGCGCCGCTCGGCAAGAGCCTCACCCAGGCGCAGCAGATGTACTTCGAGCAGGTCAACGCGCAGGGCGGCATCTGCGGCCGCAAGATCGAGCTGGTCGTGCGCGACCACGGCTACGACGTGCAGAAGGCCGTCTCCGGGTACAGCGAGATGCAGTCGCAGGTCATCGGCCTCGCCCAGTTCGTCGGGTCGCCGATGGTGACGGCGCTCAAGCAGCGGATCACGTCCGACAAGATGTTCGTCATCCCGAACGCGTGGGCGACGACGCTGCTCGGCAACAAGTACATCCAGGTCACCGGCACCACCTACGACATCGACATGATCAACGCCCTGGACTTCCTCACGAAGGAGAAGGGGATCCGGAAGGGCGACAAGATCGGGCACGTGTACTTCGAGGGCGACTACGGCGAGAGCGCGCTCGCCGGCTCCAAGTACGCGGCCGGGAAGCTCGGCCTGAAGATCGTCGAGCAGAAGATCAAGGCGACCGACAACGACATGACCGCGCAGGTCTCCGCGCTGAAGGAGGCCGGCGTCGCGGCGATCCTGATGAGCGCCGGGCCGAAGCAGTCGGCGTCCCTCGCGGGCGTCGCGCGGGCCAAGGGGATCATGGTGCCGATCGTGGCGAGCAACTCCGGGTTCTCCCCGCAGCTGCTGCAGACCCCGGCCGCGCCCGCGCTGCTGAAGGACTTCTACCTCGCCAGCGCGGGCGCGCCGATCTCGTCCGACCTGCCGGCGATCAAGAAGCTGGCGGACGACTACGGCAAGAAGTACCCGGGGCAGCCGCGCGACAGCGCGGTCGTCAACGGCTACACCGGCGCGGTGATCTTCGCGGACGCGCTGAAGAAGGCGTGCGAGGCCAAGGACCTCACCCGCGAGGGCGTGATCAACGCGCACCGGTCGACGACCGCGCACGACGGCGGCTACGGCACCCCGATGGACTTCTCGAAGGTGGACGAGCCGGGCACCCGCAAGACCTACATCCTGCGCACGGACGCCAAGGCGCTCGGCGGCATGGTGGTCGAGCGGGGGCCGCAGGAGTCCGAGGCCGCCGAGACCTACAAGGTCCCGTCCGGGGCCTAGGTCTCCTCGGGGGCGGTCTGCCCGGGGGCGGTCTCCTCGGGCGACCGGGACTCCCCCAGCAGGCGAAGGGCGATCCGGTCGAGGGCGGCGAGGTCCTCGGCCGGGACGTCGTACAGCTCCGGCGGCGGTGTGGCGAGGATGCGCTCGGCCTCCGCCGCCGCGGCGCGGCCCGCCTCGGTCGCGGTGAGGAGCTTGGCGCGCCGGTCGGCCGGGTTCGGGGTCCGCTCGACCAGGCCGCGGCCGACGAGGTCGTCCACGACGACGGTGGCGTAGGGGCGGTCGGTGAGCAGCAGCTCGGCGACGTCGCTGAGCGTCAGCGGCTCCGCCGCGGCGGCGATGCGGCGCAGCGCCTTGGCCCGGAAGAAGCTCATGCCGAGCGCCTCGGCGACCTCGCGGCGCCGGTCGTTGCGCTCGTGGAACACGATGCCCAGGTTGCGCCAGGCGCGCGCGGCGACCTCGGCCGCCGGGCCGGCCGGCGGTCCGGCGGGAGTCTCGGTGCCGGGCTCGGTG
>NZ_JBIQHY010000071.1:1756-16460 GCF_044508335.1 Actinomadura sp. | reverse complement strand
CTCGGTGCCGGGCTCGGTGGCGGGCTCGGTCATCGGGTGCTCGCTCCCGTCACGTGGGGTCCCTCCGGGGCCGGGTCGCCGGCGTCGAACAGCTCGGTCACACGCGCGGTGCTGCGCGCGGCCCGCCGGCCGGTGGTGACCGTGCCGAGCAGGAGGACGGCCGCCGCGCATCCGGTCAGGATCCAGTATGCCGGGCCGGCGGCGGACACGAAGGCGTCCGCGCCGGGCGTGCCGGACGCCGCCGCGGACGTCCCGGCGGCGAGCACCGCGCCGATCACCGCGACGCCGAGCGCCTGCCCGATCTGCCGGCTGGTGGAGGCGACGGCGGCGGCCACTCCGGCCTGGGCGCGCGGCATCCCGGACACGGCGGTGTTCGTGATAGGCGAGTTCACCATGCCGAACCCGATGCCGAACAGCACGTAGGACGCGAACAGCGTGACGTCGCGGGTCTCGGCGCCGAACACGGCGAACAGCAGGCCGCTGGCGAGCATGGCCGCCCCGGCGATCTGCAGCGGCGGCCGGGGTCCGCGGCCGCCGACCAGGCGGCCCGACAGCGGCGAGACCGCGGCGGTCATCGCGGCCATCGGCAGCAGGTACAGCCCGGCGTGCAGCGCCGACATGCCCCGGACGTTCTGCAGGTAGAGCGTGTTCAGGAAGAGGAACCCGCCGAGCGCGGCGAACCCGCTGATGGCGATGAGGGTCGCGCCGGAGAACGGGATGCTGCGGAAGAAGCGCAGGTCGATCAGCGGCTGCGGGGCGCGCAGCGCGTGCACGACGAACCCGGCGAGGGAGGCCGCGGCGAGCATCGCGGCGCCGTAGACGGCGGGGTCGCCGATGCCGCGGCCGGGCGCCTCGATGATGGCGTAGGTCAGCGTGCCGAGCAGCACGATCATGAGCGCCTGGCCGAGCGGGTCGGGGCGGCGCGGCCGCCCGGCGCGCGACTCGGGGACGAACAGCGCGGTCAGCGCGAGCGCGGCGAGGCCGATCGGCACGTTCAGCCAGAAGATCGACCGCCACCCCACCGAGTCGACGAGCAGCCCGCCGACGAGCGGCCCCATCGCCATGCTGAGCCCGACGACCGCGCCCCACACGCCGATGGCGCGGGCCCGCTCGCGCGGCTCGGTGAACACGTTCGTGATGATCGACATGGCGACCGGGTTGAGCATCGAGCCGCCGACGGCCTGCACGACGCGGGCGGCGACGAGCCAGCCGAGGGACGGTGCGAGGCTGCACAGCACCGACCCCGCGACGAACAGCGCGAGGCCCGTCTGGAACACCCGCCGGCGCCCGATCCGGTCGGCGGTCGAGCCGGCGAGGATCAGCAGCGAGGCGAGGACGATGAGGTAGGCGTCGATCGTCCACTGCAGCCCGGACACCGAGGTGCCGAAGTCGTGCTGCAGCGTGGGCAGCGCGACGTTGAGGATGGTGTTGTCGAGGCTGACGATGAGCAGGCTCATACAGCAGATGCCGAGGACCAGTAACCTGCGGCGGTGGCTGAGTTCGGGCACTGCGGTCCTATCGTTGTAGGCATACAAACGTTATAAGCCTACAACTAATTTGGCGGTCAACGGAACGCGGGGACGCGGCCGCGCGCGGCCGGGATCACCAGCGGCGTCCCGGTCTCCGGGCACTCGATCACCCGGCACGGCAGCCGGAACACCTCCTCGACCAGCTCCGCCGTGACGACCTCGGCCGGGTCCCCGGCCGCGGCGATCCGCCCGTCCCGCATGGCGATCATGTGGGTGGCGTAGCGGGCTGCGTGGTTCAGGTCGTGCAGGACGGCGACGACCGTGCGGCCCTCCCGGTGCAGCCGCGCGCACAGGTCGAGGACCTCGATCTGGTGGGCGATGTCGAGGTAGGTCGTCGGCTCGTCGAGCAGGAGCAGCGGGGTCTGCTGGGCGAGCGCCATCGCGATCCACACGCGCTGGCGCTGCCCGCCCGACAGCTCGTCCACGTGCCGGCCGGCGAGGTCCGCGACGCCGGTGGCGGCCATCGACTCGGCGACGACCCGCTCGTCCTCCCGCGACCACTGGCGCAGCAGGCTCTGATGCGGGTACCGGCCGCGCGACACCAGGTCGGCGACCGTGATGCCCTCCGGCGCGATGGACGACTGCGGCAGCAGCCCGAGCGTCCGGGCGAGCCTCTTGGCGGGCCAGCCGGCGATGGGCCTGCCGTCGAGCACGACCGTCCCCGCCGCCGGCTTCAGGATCCGGGCGAGCGCCCGGAGCAGCGTCGACTTGCCGCACGCGTTCGGGCCGACGATGACCGTGAACGACCCGTCCGGCACGGCGACGTCGAGGTCCTCGGTGATCGTGCGCCTGTCGTAGGCGAGGGTGAGCCCCGTCCCGGTCAGCCGGGCGTTCGCGTCCTTCATTCAGATCCGTCCCGTCTTGCGTTCGGTCACGAGGAGCCAGACCAGGTATCCGCCGCCGATGAGCCCGGTCACGACGCCGACCGGGAGCTGGTGGCCGGGGAACGCGCGCTGCGCGACCCAGTCGGCGGCGGTCAGCAGCGCCGCCCCCATGCACGCCGAGGGCAGCAGGTCGGGGCCCGCCGTGCGGGTGAGGCGGCGGGCGAGCTGCGGCGCGGCCAGCGCGACGAACGCCACCGGACCGGCCGCCGCCGCGGCGAGCGAGGTGAGCAGCACGGCCGCGGCCAGCAGGATCAGCCGGACCCGCTCGACGGGGACGCCGAGGCCGTGCGCGGCGTCGTCGCCCATCTCCAGCATGCGCAGCGCCCGGCCGCAGCCGGCGAGCACGAGCGGCCCGAGGACGGCGAGCGCGGCGAGCACCGGCGCGGCGTCGGCCCAGTCGCGGCCGTCGAGGCTGCCGGTCAGCCACAGCACCGCGCGGGCGGCCTCGATGATCTGCGCCCGGGTGAGCAGGTAGCCGTTCACGCCGGTGAGGATCGCGGCGACGCCGATGCCGACGAGGACGAGCCGCTGCCCGTGCGCGCCGCCCCGCCCCGCGACCGCGTACACGGCGAAGCCGGTGAGCAGCCCGCCGCCCGCCGCGCCGGCCGCGACCGCGGCGGTGCCGCCGCCGGCGAACACGATCACCGCGAGGACGCCGGTCGCCGCGCCCTGGGTGAAGCCGAGGACGTCGGGGCTGCCGAGCGGGTTGCGGGTGAGCGACTGGAAGACCGCCCCGGCCAGGCCGAGCGCGGCGCCGACGGCGAGCGCCGCCGCCGCCCGCGGCAGCCGGATCTCGTTGACGATCAGCGAGTCGGCGGGCGCGCCCCGCCCGAGCAGGGTGCGGGCGACGTCGGCGGGGTTCATCGGGAAGTCGCCGCTGCCGATGAGCAGGACGCCCGTCCCCAGCGCCGCGGCGAGGCAGGCCGCCGCCACGACCAGGGCGCGCGGGCGGAAGCGGAGCGAGAGCCCGGCGGGCGTCCGGACGACGGCGAAGTGCGGGGTGCGGCTCACGCGAGGCCCTTCCGGGGACGCCGGACGAAGTACAGGAACACCGGCCCTCCGGCCACCACCATCACGATGCCGACCTGCACTTCGGACGGGCGTGCGGCGACGCGCCCGAGGACGTCCGCCGCCAGCATCAGCGCGGGCGACAGGACCGCGCAGTACGGCAGGAGCCGGCGCAGGTCGGGGCCGGTCAGCGCGCGGACGAGGTGCGGCACCATCAGCCCGACGAAGATGATCGGCCCGCACGCCGCCGTCGCCGCGCCGCACAGCAGGGTGACCGCGGCGATCGCGGCGATCCGGGCGCGCCCGGGGTCGGCGCCGAGCGCGCGGGCGGCGTCCTCGCCCATCGCCATCGCGTTCAGCGGGCGGGCGAGCAGCAGCGCGAGCACCAGGCCGGCGGCGACGAACGGGGCGACGCGGACGACGGTGTAGTCCTGCGCGGCGGCGAGCGAGCCGACCGTCCAGAAGCGCATCCGGTCCAGGGACGCGGTGTCGAGGAGCTGCACCGCGTTCACGTAGGAGAACAGCCCGGCGTTCAGCGCGGCCCCCGCGAGCGCGAGCCGCGCCGGGGTGGCGCCGCGGCCGCCGCCGACCGCGTAGAGCAGCACGGCGACCGCGCCGGCGCCGGCGAACGCGAACCACACGAAGCCGGTGAACGAGGTGATGCCGAGGAACGAGATCGCCGACACGACGGCGGCGGCCGCGCCCGCGTTGATGCCGAGGATGCCGGGGTCGGCGAGCGGGTTGCGGGTGAGCGCCTGCATCACGGCGCCGGCCGACCCGAGCGCAGTCCCGGCGAGCAGGCCGAGCAGCGTGCGCGGGAGGCGCATCTCGTGGACGAGCGGGTACGCGGCCGAGCCGGGGTCGACGAGCCCGTCCCACGCCTCCCCGAGCGACAGCGGCTTGGCGCCGACGGCGAGGCTGAGCGCGACGGCGGCGAGCAGGAACAGGACCCCGCCGAGGAGTCCGGTCGCCCGCCGTGCGCGGCCGGGGGGTGCGGCCGGCCGCTCGGCGAGCGGTCGCGGCGTGGTCGACAGCACCTGGCGGGCCCTCCTCTGGACAAGATCTTAGGTTAGGTTAACCTAAGTTCTCGCCAGCCCACTATCCGGCCACCGCAGTTGATTCAGGAGAAAGTTCACATGTCGTATACCGCTGCCCGCCCCCTCACCCGCCGCGCCGTCCTCGGCGCCGGCGGCGCCCTCGCCCTCGGCGCGCTGATCAGCGCCTGCGGCGGTGACGGCGGCGCGGGCGGCACCGCCTCGCCCGGCGGCGCCTGGACGTTCACCGACGACCGCGGCACGAAGATCGAGGCCGCGCGGCGCCCGCGGCGGATCGTCGGCTACTCCGCCGCCGCCGCCGCCCTCTACGACTTCGGCGTCGACGAGCAGATCGTCGGCGTGTTCGGGCCGACGAAGCTGAAGGACGGCAGGCCCGACCCGCAGGCCGGGAACCTGCCCGTCGACCGGCTGGAGATCATCGGCAACGCCTACGGCGAGTTCGACATCGAGAAGTACGCCGCGCTGCGCCCCGACCTCCTGGTCGACAACATGTTCATCGAGGGCGAGCTGTTCTACGTCCCCGCGGAGAGCAAGGACAAGATCTACGCGCTGGCGCCGAGCGCCGCCATCGCCGCCGGATCGGTCCCGCTGCCGAAGCCGATCGAGCGGACCGCCGCGCTCGCCGCCGCCCTCGGCGCCGACCTGGAGTCGGCGAAGGTCACCGCCGCCAAGGCCCGGTTCGACAAGGCCGCCGACGCGGTGCGCGCGGCGGCGAAGGCCAAGCCCGGGCTGAAGGTCCTCGCCGCGTCGGCGAGCCCCGACCTGTTCTACGCGTCCAGCCCGGCCAAGAACGCCGACCTCATCTACTACAAGGAGCTCGGCGTCGACCTGATCGTGCCGGACAAGCTCGGCAAGGACGACTACTTCGAGAGCCTGAGCTGGGAGAACGCCGACAAGTACAAGGCCGACCTCATCATGCTCGACTCCCGGACGCAGGCACTGCAGCCGAAGGACCTCGGCTCCAAGCCGACCTGGAAGGACCTGCCCGCGGTGAAGGCCGGGCAGGTCATCCCGTGGAACGCCGAGCCCCGCTTCTCCTACGAGGGCTGCGCGCCGCTCCTCGAAGCACTCGCGGCGGCCGTCGAGTCCGCGAAGAAGACCGGCTGAAAGGCGGCGCGATGACCACTCCGGCCCATCCCTACGCCTTCTTCGACGTGCACGTCGTCCGCTCCGAGCGGCTCGGCCCGTCCATGGTCCGGATCACCCTCGGCGGGGCGTCGCTGGACGGCTTCGCGACCGCCGGGCGCGACCAGCGCTTCAAGCTGTTCCTCCCGCACCCGCACCAGGACGCGCCCGTCATGCCGGAGAACCGCGACGGCGCCACCTGGTTCGACGAGTGGCGGGCGCTGGACCCGGCGGAGCGCGGCATCATGCGCTCCTACACGGTCTGCGACCACCGTCCCGGCGAGCTGGACGTCGACTTCGCGCTGCACGGCAACGGCACGTCCGGCCCGGCGTCGCGGTGGGCGTCGGCGGCCGGCGCGGGCGACCGCGTCACGATCCTCGCCCCGACCGGCCCGGACAACGGCGGCTACGACTTCCGCCCGCCGCCCGGCGCCCCGGTCGTGATCGCGGGCGACCTGACCGCGCTGCCCGCCATCGCCGGGAACCTCGCGTGGCTGCCCGCCGGGACGACCGCCCAGGTCTGGGTGGACGTCCCGCACCCCGGGGACCGCCGCGAGCCGCCCACCGCCGCCGACGCGGAGATCGACTGGGTCTCCCCCGGCGGCCTCGTGGACGCCGTCCGCGGCGCGAAGATCCCGGACGGCGCCTACGCCTGGATCGCCGGAGAGTCCGCCATGGTCAAGGCACTGCGCCGCCACCTGGTGAAAGAACGCGGCATGGACCGCCGCGCCGTCACCTTCACCGGCTACTGGCGCCGCGGCGCCACCGAGGAGGACCTCCTCGCCGAGTACGAGGCGGGCGGCGGCCCCGCCACCGAGGAGTGAGTCAGGGGGCGGCGATGAGGCCGCGCTGGAGGGCGGTCATGACGGCGGCGGTGCGGTCGGAGACGCCCAGCTTGGCGAAGATGCGCAGCAGGTGGGTCTTCACCGTCGCCTGGCCGATGTAGAGGCGCTCGCCGATCTGGGCGTTGGTGAGGCCCTCCGCCACGAGCGCGAGCACCTGCGCCTCCCGCGCCGACAGGACGGGCGGCGCGTCGGTCCCGCCGGCCGCCGCGAGGCGCGCCGACACCTCGGGCGACAGGACGCACCGGCCCGCCGCCGCGTCCCGGACGGCCGCGGTCAGGTCGGCGCGCGAGGCGTCCTTGAGCAGGTAGCCGACGGCGCCCGCCTCGATCGCGCGGACGATGTCGGCGTCGTCCTGGAACGTCGTCAGCACGAGGATCCGGTGGCCCGGCAGCCGCTCGATCGCGCTCACCCCGTCCCCGGACGGCATCCTCAGGTCCATCAGGATGACGTCGGGGCGGACGCGGGGGACCAGCGCGACGGCCTCGTCCCCGGACGCGGCCTCGCCCGCCACCTCGATGTCCGGCTCGGCGGCGAGCATCCCGCGCAGGCCCTCCCGGACGACCGGATGGTCGTCGACGATCATCACGCGGAGCACGGGATCACCGCCTCGACCACGGTCCCGCCGTCGCCGGTGACGGTGAACGTCCCGCCGGCCTGCTCGACCCGGCTCCGCATCCCGCGCAGCCCGAACCCGCGCTCGACCCGGTCGGGCGCGAAGCCGCGCCCGTCGTCGGCGACCGTCAGCCGCACCGCGTCCCCGTACTCCAGCCGCACCCGCACCCGCGTCGCCCCCGCGTGCTTCCGGACGTTCGCGAGCGCCTCCTGCGTCACCCGCAGCAGGACGACCTCCACGGCGTCCAGCGGCCGCGGCTCGCCCTCGACGGCCAGGTCGGCGGGAAGGTCGAAGTCGCGGGCCATCCGCCGCAGCGCCTCCACCAGGGAGCTGCCGTCCAGCGCGGGCGGCGCCAGCGCCGCGACCAGGCCCCGCGTCTCGGCCATGTTCTCGCGCGCCGACCGCAGCGCCAGCTCCAGGTGCGGGTTCGGCCCGACCTCGGCCTGCGCCGCCTGCAGCAGCATCGCGATGGAGGCGAACCCCTGCGCGATCGTGTCGTGGATGTCGCGGGCGAGCCGCTCCCGCTCGGCGAGCACGCCCGCCTCGCGGCTGACCTCCGCCAGCTCGCCGCGGGTCCGGTCCAGCTCCTCGATGAGGCGCATCCGCTCGTGGTTCTGGCGGCCCATCCGCCCGATGAACACCGCGAGCAGCCCGCTGCACGCGATGCCCGCCGCCACGATGACGATGGTCGTCGCCGTGCCCGCCCCCGATTCGGCCAGCCCCAGCCCCACCGGCCCGGACAGCAGGACGAGCACCAGCGCGAACCCGCGCCCCGCCCCGTAGATCATGTAGACCAGCGGGGCCAGCGCGGCGAGGCCCGTCGCCGTCACCGGCGCGAGCAGCGTCGCGGGCACGAACAGCCCGGTCACCGCGACCGCGTAGACCCGGCACCCGGGCCGCGGCACCCCCTCCGACCGGAGCGCGTTCCGCCCGATCGCGGCGTAGGCGACGCCGAGCAGCACGAGCAGCGCGATCGCGGCGGCGCGCCGGCCCGGCGGCACCTCGTCGGCCGCGGTCGCGGCGATGGTGCCGACCAGCACCATCCCGAAGTAGGCTTCCCAGAGCGGATACGAGCGCCGCCAGACGTTCTCGGCCCGCGCCACCGGCTCCCCGGCCATGTTCGTTCCCCGCACCCCTCTGTCCACCGACCGGTGGATCTTACTGCGCCCGCGCCGCGGCAGCATCGCGGCCGCGGTCGAGAACCCGCTCCGCCAGGCCCTGCTCGCCGCCACCGCAACGACGGCCTCCGTCCGGGGCCGCCCTCCCGGCGTGGGCTGAAGGCGGTGTCTCAGGTCGCGCGGTGGCCCTCGTCGAGGGTGAGGGCGGCGGGGTCGATGAGCCCGGCGCGGTAGGCGGCGCCGGCGATGGTCTGGGCGGTGACCGGGGCGGTGATCAGCTGGAACGCCGCCACCAGCAGGAACGGGACGGCGGAGGAGACGGACCCGGCCTGCGGCGCCACCCCGGCGAGGACGAGCAGCAGCCCGATCGTCTGCGGTTTCGTCGCGGCGTGCAGCCGGGTGAGCAGGTCTGGGAACCGGAGCATGCCGAGCGCCCCGGCCGCGCAGAAGGACGAGCCGGCGAGGAGCAGGACGGCGGTGGCGGCGTCGGCGGCGCTCATGCCCGCTCCCTCCGCTCCGCCCGCGCCGCCGCCAGGTGCGCGGCGCTGACCGACCCCACGAAGCCCATCAGCGCGACCACGACGAGGACCGCGGCGTTCGCCGACTCCTTGTGCACGGCGGCGTGCACGGCGATCCCGCTGACCAGCAGGACGGCGAGGATGTCTCCCGCCATGACGCGGTCGAACGTGGAGGGGCCGCGGACGAGGCGCGCGGCCGTCATCAGGAACGCGGCGCCCAGCAGCGCCAGGGTCGTCGAGTAGACGATGGTCATCGGTCCTCCCTGGTGGACACGTCTTGTTCGGCGGCGTCCTCGGACGTCACGAGGGCGCGCATCAGCCGGTGCTCGGTGCGGAGCACGCCGTCCCGCGCGGAGTCCGCCTGCCGCTGCGAGCGGACCGGCATGGCGTGGATGTAGAGCACGTGCCGGTCCCAGTCGAGGTCGACCAGGATCGTGCCGGGGCGCAGGGAAATGCTGGTCGTCACCGCCAGCAGGACGATCTCGGAGCGCGTCCGGGCGTCCACCTCGACGACGGCGCCGCGCACCCCGCGCGGCCGGTACAGGGCGTGCCAGGCGATGACGAGGCTGGACAGCAGCAGGTCCCAGGCGAACTCCACCGCCGCCTCCGCGAGCCGCAGCGGCCGTATCCGCATGATCGTCGGGACGGCCGGGAGCCGGGTCAGCGCGTAGACGGCGGTGACGGCGACGGCGCCGCCGGCCAGGACGAGCGCGTCGGCCCGCCCCCACAGCAGCAGCCAGACCGCGAAGAGCCACCCGGCCATGGCCAGCCGGGACACCGTGCGGCGGACTCCGGTTCTCATGGTCCCCCTCCGCCCTGGACGGCGTGCCGGTAGTCGTTCCCGCTGACGAGGTCGTCCGCGGCCTGCCGGCTCCAGGACGCGAGGGGCCCGGCGAACGCGGCGATGAGGAGCCCGGCGACGACCAGCACCGCGGTCACCGACTGCATGAGCCGGACGCCGCCGTGCGTGTAGGACTCGGACGCGGCCGGCTCCTCGGCGTCCTCCGGACGGGGCCGCCAGAACCCGAGCGTCCAGATCCGGCTCATCGCCATGAGGGTGAGGACGCTCCCCACCACGGCCACGCCAGTGACGGCGTACGCCAGGACGCTCCCCGAGCCGACGCCCGCCTGGAACAGCGCCAGCTTGGCGACGAACCCGGACGTCGGCGGCACGCCGCTCACGCTCATCGCGGGGATGAAGAACAGGACGGAGACGAACGCCGAGAGGCCGGCCAGGCCGCCGAGCCGGTACAGCGAGGTCTCCCCCGTCCGGCCCTGGATGAGGTCGCTGACCAGGAACAGCGTCGCCTGGACGACGATGTGGTGGACGAGGTAGAGGATCGCGCCGGTGAGCCCCGCGACGTCGAACAGGGCGAGGCCGAACAGCATGTAGCCGATGTGCCCGACGAGGATGAACGAGAACACCCGGTGGATGTCGTCGTGGGTCAGCGCGCCGAGGGTGCCGACGATGATCGTCCCGGCGGCGAGGACGAGCATGACCCGGGAGCCGTGCTCGCGCGGGAACACCAGCGTCTCGACGCGGATGAGCGAGTACACGGCGGCCTTCGTCAGCAGCGCGGCGAACACCGCGGTGATCTTGGTGAGGGCGGCGGGATAGCTGTCGGGCAGCCACATGTGCATGGGCACGATCGCGCCCTTGATGCCGAACACCACGAGGAACAGCAGGCCGAGCGCGGTGCGGGTCGCGCCCGGCAGGTCCGGGACCCGCGTCGACAGGTCGGCGAGGTTGACCGTGCCCGCCGCCGCGTAGGTCAGGCCGAGCGAGGTGAGGAAGAGGATCGAGGACGTGAGGCTGACGACGGTGTAGGTCATCCCCGCCCGCACCCGCTCCCCCGTGGGCGTCAGCGTCATCAGGACGTAGCTGGACGCGAGCATGATCTCGAACGCGACGAACAGGTTGAACAGGTCCCCCGCGAGGAAGACGAGGCTGACCCCGGCGGTCAGCGTCAGGTAGACGGGGTAGAACACGCCCGCCTCGTGCTCGCCGGTCCCGCCGGCGCCCTCGCCCAAGGCGTGCAGCATGACCGCCAGCAGCACCGTGCCGGCCACCACCAGCAGGAGCGACGACAGCCGGTCGGCGACGAGCGTGATGCCGGACGGCGCCGCCCAGCCGCCCATCTGGACGGCGAGCGCGCCGTCCCGCGCCACGGCCGCCACCAGCGCCGCGCTCGCCGCGACGCCCCCCAGGGCGGCCAGCGGGCCGAGAACCCGCAGCCAGACCGCGTGGCGGCGCGCGATCAGCGCCAGCGCCGCGCCGAGCAGCGGCAGCGCGAACGGCAGCGGGACGAGGACGTTCATGCGCCGTCCTCCCGCCCCGGGTCCTCTTCCAGCGGCGTGGCGTCCGGCGGCCGCGGGCGGCGGTTCCGCTCCGCGCAGATCCGGCGGTCCTCGACGTCGTCCTGGACCTCGTCCCCGCCGCGCAGCCGCCGGCTCCGGTACGCCATGGCCAGCAGGAACGCCGTGACGCCGAACGTGATCACGATGGCGGTGAGCACCATCGCCTGCGGGAACGGGTCGACCGTCCGGCCCGGCCCCTTCGCGCCGAGCAGCGGCGGCGTGCCGGCGGCGCCGCCCGCGAGCAGCAGGACCAGGTTGGCGCCGTGCCCCAGCAGCGAGAAGCCGATCACCACCTGGACGAGGGACCGCTGCATCAGCAGGTCGAACCCGGCGGCGAACAGCACCGCGACCAGCACGACGAGGACGAGGCCGGGCCCGGTCATGCCGCCTCCTCCCCGGGGACGTCCGCGCCCTCCGGCTCGTCCGGCTCCTCCAGGCTCGCGCCGAGCGTGGTGAGGATCATCAGCACCAGCCCGAGCACCAGGAGGTAGACGCCCGCGTCGAAGAACAGGTTCGTGGGGATCTCGACGTGCCCGAGCACCGGCACCGTCCCGGCGAGCTTGTCGGAGGTCAGGAACTCCCCGCCGGGCAGCGCCCACCCGGCCGCGCCGGTGGCGACCGCGAGCCCCAGCCCGCCGCCGAGCAGGACGCCGGGGCGGACCGGCAGGGCCGTGGCGAGCTCGCGCCGCCCGCCCGGCAGGTAGCGCAGGACGTACGCCATGCCCGCCACCAGGCCGCCGACGAACCCGCCGCCCGGACGCCCGTGCCCGGCGAAGAACAGGTAGACCGAGAACACGAGGATCGTCGGGGTCAGCAGCCGCGCCACCGCCTCCAGCAGGACCGACGAGCCGCCCAGCGGCGGGCGGCCGGGCGCGGCGAGCCAGCGGCTCCGCGGCGCCTCCCCGGCGTCCCCGCCGCGCGGCCGGGGCCGGCGGCGCGTCCCCGGGCCGGTCAGCACCAGGCTCGCGACGCCCATCGCGGTCGCGGCCAGCACGGTGATCTCGCCCAGCGTGTCGAGCGCCCGCAGGTCGACCAGGATCAGGTTGACGACGTTCTTCGTGCCCTCCTCCGCGGCCAGCCGGGTGTAGCCGGGCCCGACCGGCTCGGTGCTCCGGCTCAGCGCCGCCACCATCAGGAAGAGCCCGGCGAACCCGCCCATGCAGAGGCTGATCACGGCCGTGGCGATCCGGGCGGGGGCCTTGCGGAGGCGCGGCGGGAACCGCTCCGGCAGCCGCCGCAGCACCAGCACGAGCATGAACAGCGTGAGCGTCTCCACGACCACGAGCGTCAGCGCGAGGTCGGGCGCGCCGTACGTGGCGAACAGGCCGGTCATCCCGTAGCCCGCGCCGGACAGCAGCACCACCGCCGACAGCCGGCCGCGCGCCCGCACCGCGGCCAGCGCGCAGACGATCACGACGGCGGCGAGCACGAGTTGCGCCGGGTCGTCCCACGCCCGCGGGCCGCCCGCGGGCGGGCCGGGCCCGGTGCCGCGCAGGAGCCCGGCGACCAGGGCCGTTCCCGGCACGGCCAGCACGGTCAGGGCGATCACGCCGAGGTACACCGGCAGCGAGCCGATCTGCAGCCGCCGCGTCACCGCGTGCGCGCCGTCCATCGTCCCCCCGACCACGGCGTCGTAGCCGCGCTGCGCGTCCGGGAGCCACGGGCGCGCGGACCGGCCCGGGAACGTCCGGCCGAACGCGGCGTACAGCCCGGCGCCCGCCACGAGGGCGACCGCCGTCATCCAGATCGGCAGGCCGAGCCCGTGCCACAGTGCGAGCTCGTAGCCGGGTCCGTCCGCCCGCAGCGTCCCGGCGTAGGGGCCGGTCAGCTCTTGCAGCGCGCCGGGGACGAGCCCCGCGCCGAACCCGGCGGCGGAGAGGATCACCACGGGTACGACGAGGCCCCAGGGGTCGCCCGCCTCCTGGTCCGTCCCGCCGCGGAAGGCGCCGTGGAGGAACCGCGCCCCGTAGGCGACGGTGAGCGCCGAACCGGCGACGATCCCCGCGAGGACGGCGATGTCCGGGCCGCCGTGGGCGAACGCCTCGAACGCGGCCTCCTTCGCCACGAACCCGAGGAACGGCGGAATGCCGATCATGGACGCGATCGCGGCCGCCGCCGCGATCGCCAGCACCGGGAGCCGCCTCCCCGCCCCGATCAGCCGGTCGGCCCGGCGCGTCCCCGTCTCCTGCTCGACGGCGCCGACCGTGAGGAAGAGCGGGGCCTTGAACAGGCCGTGGGCCAGCAGCAGCGCGGTCCCGGCCAGCGCGGCCGTCCGCGTGCCGTTGCCGAGCAGGACCATCAGGAAGCCGAGCTGGCTGATCGTCCCGTACGCCAGCAGCCGCTTGAGATCGTCCTGCCGCAGGGCGATGACCCCGCCCACGAGCAGGCTCAGCAGCCCCACCGCGAGCACCAGGGGCCGCCAGGGACCGACCCCGGCGAACGCCGGCGCGAGCCGCGCCACCAGGTAGACGCCGGCCTTCACCATCGCCGCCGCGTGCAGGTAGGCGCTCACCGGCGTCGGCGCCACCATCGCCGCGGGCAGCCAGCCGTGCAGCGGCATCTGCGCCGACTTCGCGAACGCCCCCAGCAGCACCAGGACGACACCGGTCCGCGCCGGGGCGCCGCCGGGCGGGTCCGCGACCAGCTCCGAGATCCGGTACGTCCCCGCGGCCTGCCCCAGCACCACGAACCCGGCGAGCATGACGAGCCCGAACGCCGTGGTCGTCAGCAGCGCCTGCGTGGCGGCGCGCCGGTCGGCCTTGCGATCCGGCCTCGGATGCCCGATCAGGACGAACGAGCTCAGCGTCGTCAGTTCCCAGAACACGTAGAGGACGAGAAGGTTGTCGGCGAGCACGAGCCCGGTCATCGCCCCCGCGAACGCGACGAGCGTGCCGATCATCAACCGCTCGGAGCGCGCGAAATACCAGCCCGCGTAACACAGGACGACAGCCCCGACACCGCCGACCAGCAGCAGCATCACCACGGCCAGCGCGTCCACCCGGAAGTCGAACACGAGCCCCAGGTCCGCCGACCACACGGCCCTGGTGCTCAGCTCCCCCCGCCCGACCCGGGTCGCCGCCCAGACCGCGGTGGCCGCCGGTACCAGGGCAGCGGTACACGCCATGACACGCCGGTACCGCCCCAGCGCCCAGGGCACGCCGATCGCCACGACGGCATAGATCCCGACCAGCGCCAGCATGCCGCCCGCAGCTCCCTCCCGAGGCACGTCCGCAGGCGATCTACCCGACCAGCGCCCCCGAAACGGAGACCCCCGGGATCAGGGCACCTTCCAGAGCCGCACCTTGTCGTCGAAGCCGTGGGCGCTGGCCACGGTCTCGCCGTCCGGGCTGAACGCCACCGACCAGACCGTCCTGACTCGGGCCTTGAACGCGGTCGCCCGGCCCTGACCGCAACCGGCCATCCAACGCCCCATGACCGTCCAAGTAACCGCACTTCTCCTCGGGCACGAGAAAGCCCCGGTCCCATGAGGGCCGGGGCTCAATGCTGTTCGGGGGTCAGCGCTTGAGGGACGCCACCAGGGCCGCGAACTCCTCACGCCCCACCAGCAGCTTCGGGCCGTCCGGGTCCTTGGAATCGCGGACGGCGACAACACCGGGAGCGGACGCCAGCTCGACGCACTCCCCGCCGTTG
>NZ_JBIQHY010000071.1:0-1656 GCF_044508335.1 Actinomadura sp. | reverse complement strand
TCTCTTCGATGCTCACCCAGTCGAACCACACAGGGAAGGCCGCGTCTTTCACCAGGTCCTCCCACAGAGCGACCAGCTCGCCGTTCGCCTCAAGGATCTCGTCCATGGCTTCAGCGAATTCACGAGTACAGCGGGTGCGGCCAGTCTCGATCGCGCCGATGTACTGCGGGGTGACGCCCTCCCCGTCGCGAGCCCTGCGTGCGAGGTTGTCCTGAGACCAGCCCTTCGCCTCGCGGAACCTGCGGAACCTGCGGCCGAACGGGAGGAGGGCGGGGCTCACCTTGCCCTTGAGGCGACGTGGCGTCATAGCGTCATCGTCCCTCAACCGAGGGTCAAGTGGCCAGCAAGTTGAGAGAACTCGCGGTGGCCTACTTGTCCAGCGTGAGCTGCACTTCGTCGCGCTCCGGAGGCGCTTGGTGACTAACTGGGGACCGATCCAACCCGGAGACGTTAGGTCGCACTCATGTCAGCAACAGCAATCGCAGAGGTCCCTCCCACGCTCGTCCTCAACCCCGACGACCAGGCCCCCAGCCTGGCCCGCCGATTCCTCGCCGACCTGTTCGCCGAGTGGGGAATCAAGGACGACTACGCGGGCCGCACAGTGGTCTGCGAGCTGGTCACGAACAGTTACCGGCACGGGGAGGGGCAGATCGTCGTCCGGATCTTCCGGGACGAGCGCGACGGCTGCCCGGTGGTGGAGGTGTGGGACGCCGGCGAGGGAAGGCCGGAGATCCAGCCCGAGAACTACGCCGCCGAGAGCGGTCGCGGCCTGCTCCTCATGGCCGAACTCGTCCACGACTGGGGCGTCCGCCCGCTCAACGAGGGCGGCAAGATCGTCTGGGCGAAACTCGCCCCTTGACCGAGCGAAGGCGATGAACGAGCCAGCCGCGCTGCTGCTGGAGCGGACATCAGGGGCCGCGACGAAGGCGGGCGAAACCTCCTCGGCTCCCGCGATTGGACTCGAAGTGACTCAGCGCTTGGTCTCGTACCTGGTCATGAGTACGCCGTCGGGGAACGTCCGCGTCTCCACCAAGGTCAGGTTGACCCAGTTGTCCAGCGCGGTGAAGAACGGCGTGCCGCCGCCCACCAGAACCGGTGCGGTGACCAGGACATACTCGTCGATCAGCCCGGCCCGCATCGCCGCTGCCGCGAGCGTGGCGCCACCGATGTCGATCGGACCTCCGTCCTCGGCCTTAAGCCGAGTGATCTCGGCGACCGCGTCGCCGCTGAAGAGACGGGTGTTCCAGTCGACCGTGCTGATCGTGGAGGAGAACACCACCTTCGGCATGTCCCGCCAGCGGCGGGCGAACTCGATCTCCGCCGACGTGGCGCCGGGTTGCTGGTCGGCGGTCGGCCAGTGGGAACTCATCGCCTCCCACAGCCCGCGCCCGTACAGTGACAGCTCCGTCGACCCCACCCGGTCGGACCACCACTGGAACAGCTCGTCGCTCGGCACGCTCCAGCCGAGGTCGTCGCCGGGTGCGGCGGTGTAGCCGTCCAAGGACACGTTCATACCAAAGATCAGTTTCCGCATGGCGCCAGCCTCCCGTGAGCCGCTATTCGGGGTACAGACCAACACGACGCGGAAAAGTCATCGGCCAGAAAGTCGGAGCAAGCGGTCTTAGGAAGACAATCGGAAGGCACAACTCCTTGGCT
>NZ_JBIQHY010000070.1:32762-34401 GCF_044508335.1 Actinomadura sp. | reverse complement strand
CGCGGGGCCTGACGCACCGTCCGACGGGGGAGAGGGGACCGGGCGATGATGCTGCTGAGACCGCCGGGGGTGTACCGGCCGCAGTCCGACACCTCGCTGCTGACGGGCGCGCTGACCCGGACCCTGACCCGCGGGGGCGTGCGCCCCGGCGCGCGGGTCCTGGAGCTCGGCACCGGGACCGGCGCGGTCGCGCTGGCCGCCGCCCGCGCCGGCTGCGACGTCGTCGCGGTGGACGTGTCGGCGCCCGCGGTCCTGGCCGCGCGGATGAACGCGCGGGTGCGGGGCCTGCCGGTCCGGGTGCTGCGCGGCGACCTGTTCGCGCCGGTCGCCGGCGAGGTGTTCGACGTGATCGTCGCCAACCCCCCGTACGTGGCCGGGGACGCCGACCCGGCGGCGGTGCGCGGCCGGGCCCGCGCGTGGGAGGCCGGGCCGGACGGCCGCGCGCTGCTGGACCGGATCTGCGCGCGCGCCCCGCGGCACCTGGCGCCGTCGGGGACGCTGCTGCTGGTGCACTCGGCGCTGAACGGGGTGGCGGCGACGCTGGTGTCGCTGCGCGCCGCCGGGATGCGCGCGTCGGTGGTGGCGCGGCACCGCGAGCCGTTCGGGCCGGTGATGCGGCGCCGCGCGGCGCGGCTGGCGGCGCGGGGCCTGCTGGGCCCCGGGCAGCGGCACGAGGACCTCGTCGTGGTCCGCGCCGACCGGCTCGGGGCGGCCGCCGCCTGCGGCGGGGCGTGCGGGGAGGCTTGCGGGGAGGAGGGCTGTGAGCACCGGAACCAGGCCGCCTGACCGCGTGCCCGAGGCCGGCGCCGGACCGGAGGGCGCTCCCGCGGAGGGGAGCGCGAAGGATCGCGTGCCGGGGCGCGGGCCGGCGGGGGAGCGGCGGCGGGTGCGGATGGTGCCGGGCGGCCCGGTCCTGGTGGAGGGCCCCGTCGAAGTCGTCCTGGAGGACGGCTCCACGGTCGTGTCGGAGCGGTGGCTGGTCGCGCTGTGCGCGTGCCGCCGGAGCCGCTCCTACCCGTTCTGCGACACCAGCCACCGCCGCCGCACCCGCGGGTGACCGGCCGCCGGCCGGTCCGGGCGGCGCAGGCGGTGGGAGTGCGCCAAGGCGGGCGCGGCGGTGACCGGAGCCGCCCCGGGAGGCGAGGGCCGGCACCCCGATCACGCACACGGAAGCGGGCATGCGGGGTCCTCTTCCATGGAGCGCCCGAAATATTGCCCACTGCGTCCGCCCATGCACTCAGAGTGCTGAACCCCGGCCGCGGAGCCGCGGGGCCCGAGCCGGCCGTCGCGCCGGCGCTGTGCCGCGGCGACGCCAGGTCCAGGCCGGGCATCCCGGGGGCGCGCTGCCCCCGCTCGTGAGGCGGCGAGGAGCCGGGCCGGTTCCCGTCAGCCGCCGAGGCTCTCCAGGGCGACGTCCAGGCGCTGCGCCAGGGCCTCGATCTGCTCCTCGTTGGCGCCGGTGTCCAGTTCGGCGATGACGGCGTCCCGCGTGGTGATCACCATCGCGTCCTCGGGGCCGCCGCCGCGGCTGGGGTCGGTGGGGACGACGGTGGCGCGGCCCCCGACGACCACCAGCGCGGCGTCGCGGTCGGTGGAGGCCAGCAGGGTGTGCAGGTGGTCGGAAGTGATCGTGGGCATC
>NZ_JBIQHY010000070.1:25177-32662 GCF_044508335.1 Actinomadura sp. | reverse complement strand
GTGGCGAACTCGCGGGCGCGGGCGGGGCCGCCGGTGCCGGGCGCCAGCGGCGGGGTGTCGCGCCCCGACCCGGCGCGCAGCCCCTCCAGGAACTCGGCGAACGCCTCGCGGGCGCTGTGCCGGGGCGTCCAGCCGAGCTCGGTGCGGGCCCGCGAGGTGTCCATGACCGGGATCTCCAAGGCCAGGTCGAACAGGCCGGGCGAGGCGGGCACCAGGTGCAGGTTCCACGCGGCGGCCAGCGCGGCCCGCACCCCGCGCCGCGGCACCCGGACGGTGCGGGCGCCCAGCAGGTCGGCGAGTTCGGCGGCGTCGACGACGGGATCGGCGGCGATGTTGAACGCGCCGCGCACGTCCCGGGTCGCGGCGAGCCGGAACGCCTGCCCGGCGTCGGCGGAGTGCAGGAACTGCATCCGCAGGCCCGGCATGTCCGGCACGACCCGGATGAGGTCGGGGCGGGCGAGCCGGCCCGGCAGCAGCGGCCCGGCGAACAGCCGCCGCTGCTCGCCGGCGCTCTGCCGCTCGAAGACGAACCCCGGCCGGAGCCGCACCACGCGGCGGCCTGGATCGGCGGCCTCGAACGCGTCCAGCAGCCGCTCCACGTACGCCTTCTCCCGCGAGTAGACGGCGCCCGGCCACCCGTGCGTCGGCCACGACTCGTCCACCGCGCGGTCCTTGGGGCCGGGGGAGTAGGCGCCGACCGACGAGGAGTACACCAGCGCCGGCACCCCCGCCTCGGCGGCGGCGTCGAACACCCGGCCGCTGCCGATCACGTTGGCGTCCCAGGTGACCGCGGGCCGGTGCGTGGGCTGGAACAGCCACGCCAGGTGGATCACGACGTCGGCGCCGCGCATCAGCGGCACCAGGTCGCTGTCGGTGACGTCGGCCTCCGCCCACTCGATCTTGCCGGTGCCGGCCGGGTCGGTCTCCCGCGCCGCGCCCGGCCCGGGCTCGCGCCGGCTCAGCCCCGTGACGGCGGTGACGGCCGGGTCCTCGGCGAGCGCGCGCAGCGTGCTGGTCCCGATGTTGCCGGTGGCGCCGGTGACGACGACGCGCATGGCGATCTCCCCCTCGGTCGGCGGTCCTCGGTGCGGGACGGGCGCGTCCCCGCAGGTGGACGGCCCCATTCCCGGCCTGCGCCGATCTATGCCCGCGCCCCGCCGCCGGGCGCGGCACCCGGCCGGGCGGCACCCGGCCGGCGGGGGCCGGTCAGGTGGGGCGGCAGTGCAGGCACGGGCGGTACCCGGCCGCCCGCGCCGCCGCCAGGGTCGCGAACCCGCGCCGGTGACCGGGCCCGATCCGCCGCGCGTCCCCGCACGTGGGGTAGCACACGATCCCGGTGGTGTCCGAGCCGACCAGCCGCACCCCGCGCCGCGCCAGCTCGGCCGCGCCGTCGACGTCCACGTCCTCGGCGCGCAGCAGCCGCTCCTTGGCCTCCGCGCCGAACACGTAGTCGCCCAGCGACCCGTCCGACCGGGTCACCCGGTGGCAGGGGATCAGCAGCGGCACCGGGTTGCGGCCCAGCGCCGACCCGACCGCCCGCACCGCCCGCGGACGCCCCGCCCGCGCCGCCACCCACGCGTACGGGCGGGTCTGCCCGCGCGGGATCTGCGCGGCGGCGGCCAGCACGGCGGCCTCGAAGTCGCTCAGGCCCCGCAGGTCCAGCGCGAGCCCCCCGGCCCGGCCGGTGCGCAGCGCCGGCAGCAGCCCGGCCGGGGGGCGAGCGGCGGGCAGCAGCGGCCGCGCGAACCGGGACCGGAACGCCTCGGCGAACTCCCGCTCGCCCATCCCGGCGCGCAGGAAGGCCACGCCCCGGTCGGTGAACGCGACCTGCAACCCGGCCAGCGGCCCGTCCTCCAGCGGCCCGGGCACGCGGACGCGGCGCGCGGCGATGCGGTCCAGCAGCGCGGGCGGCGCATCGGCGGCCAGCCCCGCCAGCTCCCGCGCCAGCTCGCCCTCCGGCCGGTCGGTCCCGGTCATCGCGGACCCCCTCCCTGCGTCTGCCCTCTCGGCGTCTGCCGTTCCGGTCCTCCGTCCGGCTCCTGCCGGTCGGCGCGGAGCCGCCGCAGCCGCGCCAGCCCCCGCGACACGTGCGACTTCACGGTGCCCTCCGGCAGGTCCAGCACCGCCGCCACCTCGGCGACGGGCAGATCCGTCACGTGCCGCAGCACCACCGCGGCCCGCTGCGCCGCCGGCAGCTCGGCCAGCAGCGCCGCCAGCTCGCGGCCGGTCTCGCGGCGCGCGGCGGCGTCCTCCACGCCCTCGCCCGGGTCGGGCGGGTCCGCGACGTCCTCGACCGGGCCCGCCGACGCGGGGCGCCGCGCCGCCGACCGCAGGCTGTTGCGCCACACGTTCGTCAGGATCGCCAGCAGCCACGCCCGCGGCCGCAGCCCCGCGACGCGGTCCGGCCCGTACCCGGCCAGCGCCCGGTAGGCGCGCAGGAACGCCTCCGCCGACAGGTCCTCGGCCTCGGCCCACCGCCCGCACAGCCGCAGCGCGGTGGAGAACACCGCGCCCCGGTACGCCTCGTACAGGGCCGCGAACCCCTCGTCCAGGTCCCGCGCCAGCGCCGCCGCGACCTGCGCGCCCGCCGCGTCGCGGGCGCCGCCCGCCGGGGCGCGCGCAGCAGCCTCGTCCGTAACCGTCACATCCGTTCAACACCGCCCCCGCCCGCCCGGTTGCACCGCTCGCGGAACGCCCCGGGACGGCACGGGGCGGGCGGGGGTCAGCCGAGCCAGCCGGGGCGGATCACGCCGGTCTCGTAGGCCAGCACCACCAGCTGCGCCCGGTCCCGCGCCCCCAGCTTGGCCAGGATACGGCTCACATGCGTCTTCGCCGTCGCCGGCGACAGCACCAGCCGCCCGGCGATCTCCTCGTTCGACAGGCCCGCCGCGACCAGCTCCAGCACCTCCCGCTCCCGGTCGGTCAGCGCGTTCAGCTCCGCGGCGGGCGGCGGCGCGGAGATCCGGGACGCGAACTCGGCGATCAGCCGCCGCGTCACCGCCGGCGCCAGCAGCGCGTCGCCGCGCGCCACCACCCGCACCCCGTGGATCAGCTCCGGCGGCTCGGTGTCCTTCACCAGGAACCCGCTGGCCCCCGCCTTGATCGCCCCGTACACGTACTCGTCCAGGTCGAACGTCGTCAAGATCACCACCCGCACGCCGGCCAGGCGCGGGTCGGCGATGATCCGGCGGGTCGCCTCCAGCCCGTCCAGCACCGGCATCCGGATGTCCATCAGCACCACGTCGGGCCGCAGCTCCCGGGCGCGCGCCACCGCCTGCTCCCCGTCCCCGGCCTCGGCGACGATCTCGATGTCGTCCTCGCCCTCCAGGATCGACCGGAACCCCGCCCGCACCAGCGTCTGGTCGTCGGCCAGCATCACCCGGATCACGCGCTCTCCTCCATGTCCGCCGTCTCGTCGTCCGCCGCGCGGCCCGGCCGGCCGCCGCCGTCCAGCGGCAGCCGCGCCGCCACCCGGAACCCGCCCGCCGGGCCCGGTCCCGCGGTCAGCTCCCCGCCGACCGCCGCGGCGCGCTCCCGCATGCCCCGCAGCCCGTTGCCCTCCGCGGCCGCCCCGCCCCCCCGGGCCGGCGCCGTCGTCCTCCACCACCACCGTCACCGCATCGGGCAGGCACCGCACCTCCACCGCCACCGCCGCCGCACCCGAATGCCGGACGGCGTTGGTCAGCGCCTCCTGCACGATCCGGCACCCGGCCGGCCCCACCGGCGCCGGCACCGCCTCCAGCACCGCCGTCCCCGCCGCCCCGGGCTCCGGCAGATCACCGGACCGCCGCACCTGCAGCCCGGCCTGCGCGGCCCGGTCCAGCAGCTCACCGACCCGCGCCAGCGACGGCGCCGGCGACGGCGCCGCCGCCGGCCCGCCCGCCCCCGCACCGGACCCGCCGACGTCGTACCCGTCGGCGTCGTACCCGTCGACCTGCCGCAGCACGCCCAGCACCCCGCGCAGCTCCCGCAGCGTCTCCTTGCTGGCCGCCCGGATCGCCTCCAGCGCCGCATACGCCCGCTCGGGGTCGCCGCGGCGGTGCAGCGCCGCCCCGGCCTGCACGTTGATCAGCGACATCTGGTGGGCGAGCACGTCGTGCAGCTCCCGCGCGATCCGCAGCCGCTCGGCCACCGCACGGCGCCGCGCCTCGGCCTCCCGGTCCCGCTCGGCCTCCGCCGCGCGCCGCTCGGCCGCCTCCGCCCGGTCCCGCCGGCCGCGCACGTACTGCCCCAGCGCCACCATCACCAGCAGCCCCAGCGTCAACGACGCCACCCCCCGCGCGTCGGTGATCGCGTCCGGGTCGTCGCTGCGGTCCCCGCCCGCCGCCAGCGACAGCGCCAGGAACCCCGCGTTGGCGGCGATCACCGCGCCCAGCGACACCACCAGCCGGCACTCCACCGCCGCGTTGAACAGCGCCACCCACAGCAGCACCGCCACCGGCCCGTCCGGATACCCCAACGGGTAGTACAGCGGCGGCACCGCCACCGCCACCGCCAGCACCGCCACCGGGAACCGGCGCCGCCACGCCAGCGAAAGCGTCCCCACCGCGATCAGCGCCAGCCCGCCCGGCCACAGCGGACGGTCCCCGGGCTTGGCGGCCGCCTCGCTCAGCCACACCGTCACCACCAGCGCCGCCGCCGCGAGGGCCGCGTCGCCGGCCGGGCCGCGCGCCAGGTCCCGCAGGCGGCGCAGCCGGGCCCGCATCGCACGGCGGATCGGAGGCGCTGTCACGGGCCAACCGTAGTTCAGCCGCACCCCGCCCCGCGATCTTCACCCCGGGGGCACCCCTGACCTTCGGCAGTAACACCGCAGTTAACCGGCCAGTAGCGCGGGGCCCGTGAACGCCTCCGCGGCCCACGGCACCCGCCCGCGCCACCGCCCGCACCGCCGCGACCGGTGCCGCGACCGCTGGCGTGCGCGCGCTGCGGCCGTCCGCGCTGCGCGCCGCCGCGCGCCGCCCCACCCGCGGCGCGCTGGTCAAGGACGTCCTGCTGTACGCCGCCCTGGCCCTCCCCGCCGCCACCGGCATGATGTCCCCGCCGCGGCCCGGGCAGGCGTCCTGGCCGCCGCCGGCGAACTGCGCCGCGCCGCCCCCGCCACCGGCATCATCATCCTGACCACCTTCGGCGAGGACGAGTACATCGCCCACGCCCTGTCCGGCGGAGCCGGCGGCTTCCTCCTCAAATCCGGCGACCCCCGCGAGCTCATCGCCGGCGTCCGCGCCGTCGCCGGCGGCGCCGCCTACCTGTCCCCGAAGGTCGCCCACCGCGTCATCGCCCAGGTCGGCGGCGGCCTCGCCGGCGGCGCCCGCGCGTTGTCGGCGTCAGCGGTGCACCCCGAAGTTGAACGACGCCGTGCCCAGCCGCCCGTACAGCACCAGCCACAGCGACACCAGCTGCTCCACCGCCCGCGCCGTCGACAGCGGCCCCAGATCCACGATCCGCTCGCCCGGCCACCCGAAACCCCCCAGCAGACCGGCCGTGACCCGCTTGGCGTCCTCGTCGTCCCCCGACACGAACACCACATGCGGCCCCGGCACCGACGACGGCCGCACCATCACCGTCCCGTTCATCGTGTTCAGCGTCTTCACCACCCGCGCCCCCGGGAACGCCTCCTGGATCCGCTCGGCCAGGCTCAGCCCGCCCGGCGCCAGCACCGCCGGCGGGAACCCCGCCGAGAAGTCCAGCGGATTCGCCACGTCCACCACCACCCGGCCCGACAGATCACCGGCCGCCCCCAGCGCCTCCAGCGACGCCGCGCCGTTCGTGGCGTTCACCACCACCTCCGCGTCCCGGCACACGCCCGCGAAGTCCCCGTGGCGGCCGCCGTGCTCACGCGCCCACTCCGCCGCCCGCGCATTGTCCGCGGTCCGCGACCCCAGCGCCACCTCATGCCCGGCGCCCACCAGCGCCGACGCCAGCCCGCGCCCCACCTCGCCCGTGCCCAGCACCGCAATCCGCATCTCGCCGTCCCCGCCTTCCAACCGTGGTCGCAACGCGGCCCATGCTGGGCGGACCACCCCCGACCCGTCCAATACCCGCAGTGATAACCAACGGCTATGACACCGGGGGAGAGGGCAGAACCCGAACCGCGCGCCCACGAGAAAGGGCCGCCCCGGCGGCGCCGCAGCACCACCGGGACGGCCCCGCCGACCCGTCTCGGCTAGGGGAGAGGGCCCTGGCGGCGCGTCACGCCGCCCATCACGTCCGGCATCGTCACAGCCGCGTCCTCCAGGGGAGCGTTCACCTGCGCCGCACCGGCCGGCGCGCCCATACCGGCATGCGGCAACGGCCCTCCCAGCGGCGCGCCCGCCACGGCCGGACCGGCACCCAGCAGCACCGCGCCCGCCGCCACGCCCCGCAACGACGTCACCAGCGGACCCAGCACCCGGACCAGCACCAGCGCCACCACCGGCGCCACCACGACCCCCACCAGGAACCCCGCCGCCACATCATGCGGATAGTGCACGCCCACGAACACCCGCGAGAACGCCATCAGCGCCGCCAGCGGCAGCACCACCGGCGCCATCGCCCGCCACGCCACCACGATCGCCGCCGCCGACGCCGCCGCGATCGTCGCGTGGTTGCTCGGGAACGACCAGTCGCCCTGCGGCGGGCACGCCGCGATGTGCACCGCCCCCGCCACCGCCCGGCACGGCCGCTCCTCCTCGATGAAGGACTTCGACACCTCGCTCACCAGATACGCCGACACCACCGCGAACGGCGCCGCCAGCGCCAGCCCCATCGCCCGCGCGTCCAGACCCCGGGCCCGCCACCAGCCCACCACGAACAGCACGGCGAACAGCAGCAGCCCCGCGTCGGTCCCCACGTCCGCCGCCTCATGCACCCAGGACGGCGTCCCCTGCGCGAAATCGGTGATCTCCCGGTACAGATCGGCGCTGAAATCCGGCGCTCCCATGCTCTCCCTCACACTCGCGGGCGGCCCCGCCCGACACCCATGGGCCGACACCCTTGAGACACCGGGCCGACCGCCGAAGTTCACCCTACGGCCACCATCACCGAAAGCCTGTCACTTTCCCGCCATCACCCGCCGGACAACGGCCCCACCCGCTCGGCCCGCCCCGCCGCCTCCGCGTCCCGCCGCGGCCCCCGCCCACCGGCCGCCGCCCGGCGGCGCCGCCGCACGAAACGCACCCCCTCCACCGCGCCCGTCACCGCCAGCGCCAACCCGAGCCCCACCGCTGCACCCCGCACCGGATCGCCCTCGAACGCCGCCCCGCCCACCACGCCCAGCACCACCCCGTACACCGACCACGACACCGCCGCCACCGCCGCGAACAACGAGAACCACCGCAACCGGTAACCCACCGCGCCCATCGCCGCCGTCACCGCCGTCCGCCCGCCCGGCACATACCGCGCCACCACCAGCACCAGCCCGCCCCGCTCGGCCAGCGCACCCCCCGCCCACGCGAACACCGCATGCCGCCGCGTCCCCGGCCGCAGCCCCCGCACCAGCCGCCCGCC
>NZ_JBIQHY010000070.1:20554-25077 GCF_044508335.1 Actinomadura sp. | reverse complement strand
GCCGCCCGCCGCCGCGCCACCCTGGAACCACACCGCCCACCACACCGCCCGCCACGGAGCCGCCATGCGACACCCGCCCCACGACGATCCTCAAGGCGACCCCGTCCGCGCCTCCGACCACGACCGCGACACCACCGCCGAACGCCTCGGCGACGCCCTCGCCGGCGCCCTCGACACCGCCGAACACCGCCGCCGCCTCCAGCAGGCCCTCACCGCCACCACCCGCGGCGACCTGCACCGCCTCACCGCCGACCTGCCCCCGTCCCAGACCGCCCGCACCCGGACCGAACACGCCCGGCGCGCCGCCCAGGACGAAGCCGACGAACGCGCATGGGCCGCCGAATGGCGCTACTGGACCGGCGGCGCCGCCGTCATGACCGCCATCTGGGCCGCCACCGCCCTCCGCGCAGGGGAGTGGACGTTCTACTGGCCCGCCGCACCTCTCGCCATCTGGGCCGCCATCCTCATCTCCTACGCCATCTGGCCCGCCCGCGACGACTGAAAACTGCTCGCGGCCCCGCCCCCGCATCCGGCACACTCCACACCCTGTGGGACACCTGCACATCTTCGACATGGACGGCACGCTCCTCACCGGCACCACCGCCAACCTCGAAATCGCCCGGCACCTCGGCACCCTCCCCGAACTCCGCGAACTCGAGGCCCGCTTCGCCGCCGGAACCCTCGACACACGCGGCTTCTCCATCGAGATCCACCGGCTCTGGCGCGACCTCACCCCCGACACCGTCGCCGCCGCCTACACCGCCGCCACCTGGCTCACCGGCATCGCCGACGTCTGCGCCGACATCCGCGCCCGCGGCGAGCACTCCGCCGTCATCACCATGTCGCCCGACTTCTTCGCCCGCCACCTCCTCGACCTCGGCTTCGACGACGTCATCGCCTCCCGCTTCCCGCCCCTGCCCTTCACCGGCACCCTCGACCCCGCCGGCATCCTCACCCCCGCCGACAAGGTCCGCATCACCGAACAACTGCGCGCCCGCCACGGGCTCGACGTCGACCAATGCACCGCCTACGGCGACTCCATGTCCGACGCGCCCCTGTTCAGGCACCTCACCAACACCGTCGCCGTCAACGCCGACCACCACCTCGCCGGCATCGCCGCCCTCGACTACCGCGGCACCGACCTCACCGAGGTCTACGCCCTCGCCCGCACCCTCACCACCTGACCGCCCGCCGCCCCACAGGGGACGGCACAGGCCTTGGGGGAGCGGCGCGCGTCACCCGCCCCCCTCCACCGACCCCAGCAGCGGATGCACTCGCATCGCCGCCTCCAGCTCACCCGGCAACTCGTCCCGGTAACGACCCAGCGTCGACAGGTCCGCATGCCCCAGCACCCGCCGCACCGCGTCCATGTCCGTCGCCGCCGCCAGCAGATGAGTCGCCGTCGTATGCCGCAGCCCGTGCGGCGTCACACTCCGCCGCCGCCCCGGCTCCACCCGCTCCAGCACCCGGTCGATCACCCCCTGCACATCACCCCGCGCCAGCCGCCGCCCCCGCCACGACAGCAGCAGCGCCTTCGGCTCCCGCCCCCGGTCCAGCAGCCGCCGCCCGTCCGCCAAATACGCGTCCAGCACCTCCACCACCGGACGGGGGAGCGGCACGTCCCGCGTCCGCCCGCCCTTGCCGAAGATCCGCCAGTACCGCGTCCCCCCGTTGACGAAGAAGTCCTCGATGTTCGCCGCCGTCAGCTCCGACACCCGCGGACCCACCGCCGCCAGCAGCAGCACGATCAACCCGTCCCGCAACTCCGTCCGCTGATCACGCCGCCGCCGCGCCGCCGCCGGCTCCTCCGCCAGCCCCCGCGCCGCACCCAGCAGCCCCTCCGCCTGCTCCACCGTCAGCGCACGCCGCTCCGCGCGCAGCCCGCCCCGCTGCTTCGGCCGCACCGTCACCGCGTCCATCGGGTTCAGCTGCACCCACCCCGCCACCACCGCGTACCGGAACAGCGCCGACACCGAACGCCGGAACCGCGCCTGCGACGCCGCGCTCTGCGACGGACCGCCCCCCGGCTCCACCGCCCGCACCCGCCGCCGCTCATCCGGCTTGCGCGCGAACCGAAGCAGCACCTCATCGACGTCCTCGCCGGTCAGATCGTCCAGCACCCGCTCCGCGCCCGCCAGCGCCGCGAACGTCGCCGCGTCCCGCACGTACACCTCCGCCGACGCCGGCGCCAGCGCACCCGTCGCCGCCTTCGCCCGCACCATCTCCCCGTACCGGTCCACGCACTCGGCCACCGTCAGACGCTGAACACCGGAAGGACGCACCCGCCGGACGCTACCGCCCGCCACCGACAGAACGCCCGTAGGATCGGCACGATGACGGACCGCGCGCTGTTCGACCAGGTCGGCGAGATCATCCGGGGATCCACGCCGCCCGCCCTCGGACGCCCCCGCGTCCAGGTGCGCCACAACGGCGTCAAGGCATGGTTCGGCGACCCCGCACCCCAGCGCGAGCACTACGAGGCCCAGATCATCCCCGCCGAACTCGCCCCCGGCGCCCGCGTCCACGCCGTCGAGATCGGCTTCCACGCCGAGCACCGCGACGAACCCGCCAACCAGGACGCCCTCGCCCGCCTGCTCACCACCGAACCCCGCTGGCGCGCCGAACTCGGCGGCGAACCCGTCGCCGGCGCGTTCCTGGGCCGCGGCACCTGGCGCCGCATCTCCGAGACCTGGCCCGACCTCGACCTCGACGGCCCCGACGTCCCCTTCGAGATCGGCGTCCGGCTCGTCGACTACATCCGCGTCCTGGAACCCCACCGGCGGGTATGACCACCCGGCGGGCACCGCCGGACGCGGGGGAGGAGCCGATGCTGATCGGCACATCGGGATGGATGTACGCCGACTGGCGCGGCGTCCTGTACCCGCCGGGCCTCCCGCAGCGCCGCTGGCTGCACCGCTACAGCGAGGTCTTCCCGACGGTGGAGAACAACAACGCCTTCTACCGGCTGCCCGGCCGCGAGACGTTCGAGCTGTGGCGCGGCGGCACCCCGCCCGGGTTCGTCATGGCGGTGAAGGCCAGCCGCTACCTCACCCACATGAAACGCCTCATCGACCCGGCCGAACCCGTCGCCCGCCTCATGAACGCCGCCGCAGGCCTCGGCCCCAAGCTCGGGCCCGTCCTGCTGCAGCTCCCGCCGACCCTGCGCGCCGAACCCGACCGCCTCGCCGCCTGCCTGCGCGAGTTCCCGGCCGGCGTCCGCGTCGCCGTCGAACCCCGGCACCCCACGTGGTGGACGGACCGGACCCGCCGCGTCCTGGAGGACCACGGCGCCGCGCTGTGCTGGACCGACCGGCTCGGCCGCCCCCAGACGCCCCTCTGGCACACCGCCGGGTGGCTCTACCTGCGGTTCCACGAAGGCCCGGCCGAGCCCTGGCCCCGCTACGCCGACGACACCCTCAAGAGCTGGGCCGACGAGCTCGCCGGCGCCGACGACGCCTACGTGTACTTCAACAACGACCCGGGCGG
Source organism: Actinomadura sp. (assembly GCF_044508335.1). Classification (NCBI taxonomy): domain Bacteria; kingdom Bacillati; phylum Actinomycetota; class Actinomycetes; order Streptosporangiales; family Thermomonosporaceae; genus Actinomadura; species Actinomadura sp. The sequence continues at coordinate 21,591 of NZ_JBIQHY010000070.1, read as the reverse complement.
CGCCGCCGTCCGCGACGCGCTCCGCTTCACCGACCTCACCGCACGCCCCACGCAAACGGACTAAAGGGGATGAAACACGTAAACCGGACAGAATTCAGCTTCTGTCCGGTTAACCCAGGGGAGTAGCGCGGCCCCCGGCGGAGGAGGGGGCCGCTTCGGCGCGCACCAGACGTCGGTTCCTGTGCCGGACCAGCTTCCCATGCCCGCGCGCCATGCCCTTGAGCAACCGCCCGCGGGGGACAGGACGTGAGACTCCGGCAGACTCGGGGCCATGAGCGATCTCGTCCCGCCGCCGCGCCTGGCCGCGCCGACCACCGCGGTGCGGGCGTCGTTCCTGGCCGGGGAACGCGCCGACCAGGAGGCGGACGGCGGCTCCGCGGACTGGCTGGACGAGGCGTACCGCGACTTCGACGCGTTCGTCGCGCGGCGCCGGGGCGTCCGGGTGCGCTGGGGCGTCCCGTGCACGACGTTCTGGTACATCTCGGGCGAGCGGTATCTGGGCACGCTGATCGTGCGGCACCGCCTGACGCCGGAGCTGGCCGAGATCGGCGGGCACGTCGGCTACCACGTCGTCACGCCGTGGCGGCGGCGCGGCCACGCGACGCGGATGCCGGCCGCCGGGCTGGTGGAGTGCCGCCGACACGGGCTGGACCGCGTCCTGCTGACGTGCTCGGCCGACAACGAGCCGTCCCGCCGGGTGATCATCGCGAACGGCGGCCTCCACGACGGCCGCATCCGCGGCGAAGATCGCTACTGGATCGCCCTCCGCGCCGCCGAGGTGCCCTGACCCGCCCGACCCGCAGCGGCACCCGGCCGCCTCGCGCGAACCCGGTGCCCGGCTTGCGGAATCCGACTGCGCGCGCCCCGTGCGCGCGGTGCGAATCCCGCCCGGATCGCCCCGCTTCCAGCCGGTCTCACGGTTGGTCGATAATGTACATTATGTTAAGTAGAGCCTCCGGAAGCCGGAAGAGGGGCCTCCCCGGCTTTCCGGGCCGCTCACAGGACTGACGACGTTCCCGCGTTTCACTCGCCGCTCG
>NZ_JBIQHY010000070.1:14124-20454 GCF_044508335.1 Actinomadura sp. | reverse complement strand
ATGACCGAGCAGACCGGCGGCCGCAGGGTCGTCACCAACATCGCCCTCTCCCTCGACGGCCGGTACGCCAAGCCGGAGGACCCGCTGGACATGGGGTGGGTGATGCCGTACGCCGTGACCGACGCGGCCCGCGACCACCTGACCGGCCTGTGGGAGCCGGCGACGACGGCCCTGCTGGGGCGGGTCAACGCCGAGGGCTTCATGGCCTTCTGGCCGACGGTCATCGGCATGGAGGGCGTGGACCCGCGTGACGAGGGCTTTGCGAAGTGGCTCGTCGGCACCGACAAAGTCGTTCTGTCCACGACTTTGGGCGAGGCGCCGTGGGAGCGGACGAGGGTCGTCGGCGGGCCGGTGTCGGAGGTGGTCGCGGGTCTCAGGGCGGCCGGGGGCGGTGACATCTTCGTGCCGTCCAGCCCGAGCGTCATCAAGGCGCTGCTGGCGGACGACCTGGTCGACCGGCTTGCGTTCACGGTGTTCCCCGTGTTCCTGGGCGGCGGGCCGCGCCTTTTCGACGACGGTCTGCCCGCGGGGCGGTGGGCGCTGGCGAGGGAGGCCGCGGGCGAGCACGGCACGCTGTGCCTGGTGTACGACCGGGTGCGGTGAGCCGGTCTGCTCCGCGATGACCGGGGCCGCGGGCCCGGGTGATCGTTACAGTGGCGGGGTCCGCGTGGTGGTGGCCGGTTCCGGGTGGTGTCGCATGGTTCCTGAGGTGTTCGTCCGGGCTCTGGACGGGTTCGAGGCGGTGCTGGCGGCGGTGCCCGAGGACCGGTGGCTGTCGCCGTCGCCGTGCGAGGGGTGGGCGGCGGTCGATGTGGCGGGGCATGTCATCGCCGGGCTGCTGGTGGTGGAGTTGCGGGCGGCGGGGCGGCCCCTCCCCCAGGACGATCCGGATTGGCGGGAGGTCGCCGGCGCGGATCCGGTGGCGTCCTGGCGTGCGGTGCGGGCGCGGATGGCGGCGGAGCTGACGCCCGAGGCGCTGGACCGGCCGGTCTCGCTGGCGTTCGGGGACGCCATGCCGCTGCGGGAGTGGCTTGTGGGGTGCCTGCCGGAGCTGCTGGTGCACACGTGGGATCTGGCGCGGGCCACCGGGCAGGCGGTGGAGTTCGACGCGGATCTGGTGCGGCCGGCTCTGCGGACGGCGGAGCGGCTGGTGCCGCGCGGCCGTGAGGCGGGGATCGTGGGTCCGGAGGTCGGTGTGGCGGCCGGGGACGGTGACGGGGCGCGGCTGCTGGGGTTGTTCGGGCGGGATCCGGGGGTGTGAGCCGCTCCCCTCCCCCAGGGCCCGGTTATCGGGGTGCGAGGGGGCGGGGCGGCGGTTAGGGTGCGGGTATGCGCCGACGACATTGATCTTCACCTGAGGCGGGGATCGCGCGGAGGTTGTACACCTACGCGTTCCTCGAGGATTTCGTTCTTCTGTATCCGGTATATGCGGTGTTGTTCGCCGATACCGGGTTGTCCCCTGCTGCGATCTCGTCGCTGTTCGTGATCTGGTCGGTCACGACGTTCTCGCTGGAGCTGCCGTCCGGCCTGTGGGCGGACCTGTTTTCGCGCCGGCTGCTGCTGATGGCCGCTCCCCTGCTGGCGGGGGCGGGTTTCGCGTCGTGGGCGTTCTTCCCCTCCTATCCGGTGTTCGCCGCGGGTTTCGTTTTGTGGGGCGCGGGGTCGGCGCTGCGGTCGGGGACGATGCAGGCGCTGGTGTACGAGGAGCTGGAGCGGGCCGGGGCGGCGGGGGCGTACGCGCGGCTGATCGGCCGGTCGGAGGCGGTGTCGCTGCTGGCGGTGGTCGCGGCGTCGGCGGTGGCGTCGCCGGTGCTGGCCGCGGGCGGGTACCGGGCGCTGGGGGCGGCGAGTGCGGCGGCGTGCGCGCTGTGCGCGGTGGCCGGGTGGTTCCTGCCGGAGTCGCGGGGCTCCGGGGAGCAGGAGGAGCCGTCGCTGGGCGCGGTGGTGCGCGAGGGGTGGGCGCAGGTGCGGGGTGAGCCGGCGGTGCGGTGGGCGCTGGTGCTGGTGGTGGTGCTGGAGGGCGTGACGTCGCTGGACGAGTACGTGCCGCTGCTGGTGCGGTCGACGGGGGCGGCGGAGGCGTCGGTGCCGCTGCTGGTGCTGGTGGTGACGGTCGGGGACGCGGTCGGCGGATGGCTGGCGGGGCGGCGTGCCGGGTGGCTGGCGCCGGTGCTGGTGGTGGGCGCGGTGTGCCTGGCGGCGGGGTCGCTGAGCGGGCGCCCGGCGGGGCTGGTGGGGGTCGCGGCGGCGTTCGGGGTGTTCCGGTGGGCGATGGCGGCGGCGGACGCGCGGCTGCAGGCCCGGATCGGGGACGGTGCGCGGGCGACGGTGACGTCGGTGGCGGGGTTCGGTGCGGAGACGGTGGCGGTGCTGGCGTTCGCGGGGTGGGCGCTGGGTTCGCGGTGGGCGGGCGCGGGGGCGCTGATGGGGGCGGCGGCGGTGCCGTACGCGGTGGTGGCGCTGGTCCTGTGGTCGGGGGCGCGGCGCGGGCGCGTACATCGCGAGATGTAGGCGGTGCGGGGCCGTTACGCCAAAGGCGCAGGGCGGTTGCACGCTCGCGCCTGATTCGCCGGCGGGCGGTGCGCGCCGAGGATCGTGGGGTCGTTTGCGGACCGATTCTTGGAGCGTGTGCCGATGGATGCGTTGATGCTTGCGCGGGTGCAGTTCGCGTTGACGGCGGGGACGCATTTCCTGTTCGTGGCGTTGACGCTGGGCCTGGCGACGCTGGTGGCGTTGACGCAGACGCGGGCGACGGTGTCGGGCAGCGCGGTGCATGCGCGGATGGTGCGGTTCTGGGGCCAGTTGTACGTGGTGAACTACGCGGTGGGGATCGTCACGGGGCTGGTGATGGAGTTCCAGTTCGGGTTGAACTGGTCGGGCCTGTCGCGGGTGTCGGGGAGCGTGTTCGGGGCGCCGCTGGCGCTGGAGACGATCATCGCGTTCTTCGTGGAGTCGACGTTCCTGGGGTTGTGGATCTTCGGGTGGGACCGGTTGAACCGGTGGGTGCACCTGGCGCTGATCTGGGTGGTGACGCTGACGGCGTACCTGTCGGCGTACTTCGTGCTGGTGGCGAACGGGTGGCTGCAGCGTCCGGTGGGGTTCGAGATGGTGGACGGCGCGGCGCGGCTCACCGACGCGGGGGCGCTGCTGGCGAATCCGACGGCGCTGCTGGCGTTCTTCCACATCCTGTTCGGGGGTCTGCTGACGGCGGGTTTCTTCATGGCGGGGGTGAGCGGTTTTCATCTGCTGCGGCGGACGGCGGAGGTGGAGTTCTTCCGGCGGTCGATGCGGATCGGGCTGCTGACGGTGATCGTGTCGGTGATGCCGGTGGTGGTGTTCGGGGGGATGCAGTTCCGCTACGTCCAGCCGACGAAGTCGGGCGGGCATGACGCGGCGGCCGCGGTGGCGGACTTCACGGCGCGGTTCGGGCCGGGCGAGTACATGTCGCCGGCGCTCGCGCGGGTCGGTGAGGGCCTGATGGTGACGATGTGGCTGCTGATGATGCTGGTCGCGTCGGTCGCGCTGGTGAAGTTCCCGTTCGGGCGGTGGCTGGTGCGGGGGCGGGTGTTCCACGTGCTGATGATCTCGGCGGTGCCGCTGCCGTACGTGGCGATGATCTCGGGCTGGGTGTTCCGCGAGGTGGGGCGGCAGCCGTGGATGGTGTACGGGGTGCTGAAGACCGAGGACGCGCTGTCGCCGGGGGTCGGGGCGGGGACGGTCGCGGTGTCGTCCGCGGCGTTCTCGGTGCTGTTCTCGGTGCTGTTCGCGGTGAACGCGTGGCTGCTGGCGCGGTTCGCGCGGCGGGGGCCGGGCGGCGCGGGGCTGGGGGCCGCTCCCCCGGCGGAGCCCGCCGCGCCGGTGGTGACCGCGACGTTCTGACGCGCGGCCGGTGCGCGGCCTGGTGCGCGTCCTGGCGTGTGGCGCGGCCTGTGATCTGACACGTGACGTTTCGACGGGAGCCTGACGATGGATTCTCTCGCGGTGGTGTTGCTGGCGCTGTTCGCCGGCGGGTACCTGGTGCTGGCCGGCGCGGACATCGGGGTGGGGATGCTGCTGCCCTGGCTGGGCCGCGACCAGCGGGAGCGGAGGCTGGTGATCGCGTCGTTCGCGCCGTTCTTCCTGGGCAACGAGGTGTGGCTGGTGGCGGCGGCGGGCCTGGTGGCGGGCGCGTTCCCGGGGCTGGAGCACCGGTTGCTGGAGGAGCTGTACCCGCTGTTCGCGGTGCTGCTGATCGGGTGGGTCGTGCGGGACATGGGGCTGTGGCTGCGGGGCCGGGTGGACGCGGCGGCGTGGCGGTCGGTGTGGGACGGCGCGATCGTGGCGGGGAGCTGGGCGCTGGCGCTGGCGTGGGGGTCGGTGCTGGGTTCGCTGCTGGGCTGGGGGCCGTTCGGCGGCGGGATGAACGCCGGGAGCGTGCTGGGGGTGCCGCTGGCGGCGCTGTTCGCCTGGCACGGGGCGGGGTTCGCGCGGTGGCGGCTGCCGGCGGGCCTGGCGCGGCGGGCGTCGCGGTTCCCGGCGCGGTACGGGTTGTCGGCGCTGGCGATGGCGTGCGCGCCGGTGGTGGCGGGCGTCGAGGTGCCGTGGTCGGAGGTGGTGGCCGGTGGCGGCGGGCTGTCGCTGACGGTGGTGGGGACGGTGGCGGTGCTGCCGTTCCTGCTGGCGTCGCAGGCGCTGGTGTGGTGGACGTTCCGGGGGCGGGTCCAGGGCCCGTCCTACCTGTGAGGGGGCGGCGGTGAGGGCGGTCGAGCGGCGCCTGCTGCGGCTGCTGCCGCGGCGTGCGGTGCTGCTGCTGGGGGTGCTGGCGGCGGGGCAGGGCGTCCTGCTGGTGGCGCAGGCGGAGCTGCTGGTGCGGGCGGTGGCGGGGCTGGAGGCGGGTCCGCTGCCGTGGCTGGCGGCCGCGGTGGCCGGGCGGGCGGTGCTGGCGTGGGCGGTGACGCTGGTCGCGGGCCGGGCGGCGGCGCGGGCGAAGCGGGGCCTGCGGGAGGCGCTGCTGCGCGCCCGGGCGGATGAGGCCGGTGGGGCGGGGGCGCGGGTGACGCTGCTGACGCGGGGGCTGGACGCGGTCGACCCGTTCTTCACCGGGTACGTGCCGCAGCTGCTGGCGGCGTGCGCCGTCCCGCCGCTGGTGCTGGCGCGGCTGTTCCCGGCGGACTGGGCGTCGGCGCTGGTGGTGGCGGTGACGCTGCCGCTGGTGCCGGTGTTCGGGGCGCTGGTGGGGATGCGGACGGCGGCGCTGACGGGCCGGCAGTGGGGGCTGCTGCACCGGCTGGGCGGGCATTTCCGGGACGTGCTGGCGGGCCTTGGGACGCTGCGGTCGTTCGGCCGGGCCGGGCACCAGTCGCGGGTGGTGCGGGAGCTGGCGGGCGAGCACCGCCGCGCGACGGTCCGGGCGCTGCGGGTGGCGTTCCTGTCGTCGCTGGTGCTGGAGCTGGTGTGCGCGCTGTCGGTGGCGCTGGTGGCGGTCCCGGTGGGATTGCGGCTGCTGGAGGGGCGGATGGCGCCGGCGACGGGGCTGCTGGTGCTGGTGCTGACGCCGGAGGCGTACCTGCCGCTGCGGGCGCTGGGGCAGCGGTTCCATGCGAGCGCGGAGGGCGTGGCGGCGGCTCGGGAGGCGTTCGCGGCGCTCGACGCGCCCGCGCCGGTTGCCGCGCCGCGCGGGCGGGTCGTCGCGGCCGGGCGGGCGCCGGAGATCGTGCTGGAGGGGGTGACGGTGCGGTATCCGGGTGCGGAGCGGGCGGCGCTGGAGGGGGTGTCGCTGCGCGTGGCGCCGGGTGAGCGGGTGGCGGTGGCGGGCCCGTCGGGTGCGGGCAAGTCGACGCTGCTGCTGGTGCTGGCCGGGCTGGTCTCCCCCGCGTCCGGCCGCGTTCTGGTGGACGGCGTCGACCTGGCGCAGCTGGACGTGCGGGAGTGGCGGGCGCGGCTGGGGTGGGTGCCGCAGCGTCCGCACCTGTTCGCGGCGTCGGTGGCCGACAACATCCGCCTCGGCGACCCGCACGCCGGTGATGAGCGGGTGCGGGAGGCGGCGCGGGCGGCCGCCGCCGAGGAGTTCATCGGGGAGCTGCCCCGCGGGTACGCGACGGTGCTGGGTGAGGGCGGGGCGGGGCTGTCGGCGGGTCAGCGGCAGCGGCTGGCGATCGCGCGGGCGTTCCTGGCGGGCGGCGCGGTGATGCTGCTGGACGAGCCGACGGCGCGGCTGGACCTGCGCAGCGAGCGGGCGCTGGTGGAGGCGGCGGGGCGGCTGCTGCAGGGCCGCACGGCGGTGCTGGTGGCGCATCGCCCGGCGCTGCTGGGGGCCGCGGACCGGGTGGTGCGGCTGGAGGGCGGCCGGGT
>NZ_JBIQHY010000070.1:12248-14024 GCF_044508335.1 Actinomadura sp. | reverse complement strand
CGTGACGGGACGAGTCGTGACGGGACGAGTCGTGAGGGGGCTGTCGTGAGGGGTGTGTGGGGTGCGGTGCGGCCGCACGCGCCGCGGCTGGCCGCCGCCGCCCTGGCGGGCGCGGCGGCGGAGCTGAGCGGGCTGGGGCTGATCGCCGCGGCGGCGTGGCTGATCGCGCGGGCGGCGCAGCGGCCGGAGCTGGCGGCGCTGTCGTCGGCGATCGTGGCGGTGCGGGCGTTCGCGCTGGCGAAGGGGTCGCTGCGGTACGCGGAGCGGCTGGCCGGGCACGACGCGGCGCTGCGGGCGCTGGCGGAGTTGCGGGGCCGGGTGTTCGACACGCTGGCGGCGGCGGGCCCGCGGGCGCGGCCGCGGATGCGGGACGGGGACGCGCTGGCGCGGATGGTGTCGGACGTGGACGCCGTCCAGGACCTGGTGCTGCGGTGCGCCCTGCCGGCGGTCGCGGCGGTGGCGTGCGGGGCGGCGGGCGTGGCGGTATGCGCGGCGGTCCACGCCCCGGCGGGCGCGGTGCTGGCGGCGGGTCTGGCGGCCGCGGGCGTGGTGCTGCCCGCGGTGGCGGCGGCCGGGGCCGGCCGCGCGGCGGCGCGGGCGGCCGCGGCGCGCGAGGAGCTGGCGGTGCGCTCCCTGGACGTGCTGGAGGGCGCGGCGGACCTGGCGGTGTTCAACGCCGCGGACCGGTTCGCGGCCCGCGCCGGTGACGCCGCCGGGCGGCTGGAGCGTGCGGAGCGGTCCGCGGCGCGGCTGGCGGCGCTGGTGTCGGCGGCGGGGTTCGCGGTGCAGGGCGCCACGGTCGCGGCGGTGGCGTGGGCGGGTCTGCGGGGCGGGGTGGACCAGGTCGGTGCGGCGGTGCTGGCGCTGACGGCGCTGGTGGCGGTGGAGTCGGTGCTGCCGCTGGCGGGGGCGGCGCAGCGGCTGCGCGAGGCGGTGCCGGCGCTGCGGAGGGTCGGCGCGGTGCTGGCCGCTCCCCCGGAACTGGCGGTGTCGCGCCCGGTGCCGCTGCCGCGGGGGCCGCTGGAGGTGGAGCTGCTGGGCGTCCGCGTCGCCTTCGGCGACCGGGTCGCGCTGGACGGGGTGGACCTGCGGGTCGGGAGGGGCCGCCGCGTCGCGGTCGTCGGGGCGAGCGGCGCGGGCAAGAGCACCCTGCTGGCGGCGGTGTCGGGCGAGGTCGCCGCGTCGTCGGGCGCGGTGCTGCTGGGCGGGCGCGCCCTGGCCCGGTACGCGCCCGGGGACGTGCGGGCGGCGGTGCGGGGGCTGGCGCAGGACGCGCACGTGTTCGCCGGGACGGTCCGCGCGAACCTGCTGCTGGCGCGGCCGGACGCGAGCGAGGAGCAGCTGCGGGCGGCGGCGCGGCGGGCGCGGTTCGCCGAGGTGGTGCGGGCGCTGCCGGACGGGTGGGACACGGTGGTGGGCGCGGGCGGGCGGGGCCTGTCGGGCGGGCAGCGGCAGCGGCTGCTGCTGGCGCGGGCGCTGCTGGCCGATCCGCCGGTGCTGGTGCTGGACGAGCCCGCCGAGGCGCTGGACCCGCGGGCGGCGGACGCGGTGACCCGGGACCTGCTGGAGGCGCCCGGCGGCGGGACGCTGCTGCTGGTCACGCACCGGCTGGCCGCGCTGGGCGCCGCCGACGAGGTGGTCGTGATGGACCGGGGCCGGGTCGTCCAGCGGGGCCGGCACGAGGAGCTGCTGGCGGTGCCGGGCGCCTACCGGGACCTGTGGGACGCCGAGGCCCTCGCCACCCGGTGACCGCCCCCGCCGCCGCCCCCGCCGCCG
>NZ_JBIQHY010000070.1:10964-12148 GCF_044508335.1 Actinomadura sp. | reverse complement strand
CCGGCCGAGGACCGCGATGCCCTCGGCGATGTCGGACGCGGTCGCGGCGGCGTAGCCGAGGACGAGGCCGGGGCGGCCGGGCCGCTGGGCGTGCCACGACAGCGGCTGCACCTTGACGCCCTCCTCCAGGGCCGCGGCGGCCAGCGCGGCGTCGTCGGTGCCCGGGGCGAGGGTGACGGTGAGGTGCAGGCCGGCGGCGGCGCCGTGCACGGCCGCGCCGGGCAGGTGCGCGGCGACCGCGCCGATCATGGCGTCGCGGCGGCGGCGGTGGCGGTGCCGCAGCAGCCGCAGGGTCCGCTCCATCTCGCCCGAGGCCATCAGCTCGGCCAGCACCAGCTGCGGCAGGGCCGCGTTGCCGAGGTCGGCGAAGCGCTTCTCGGCGACGACCGCGTCCATGAACGCCGGCGGCGGCAGCAGCCACCCGGTCCGCAGCGCCGGGGCCAGCAGCTTGGACACGCTGCCGGTGTAGAAGACGCGGTCGGCGAGCATCGACCGCAGCGCCGGGACGGGCGGCCGGTCGTAGCGGTGCTCGGCGTCGTAGTCGTCCTCGATGACGACGCCGCCGCCGGCCGCCCAGCGCATCAGCTCGCGGCGCCGGCGCCCGGCCAGCACGGCGCCGGTCGGGAACTGGTGGGCGGGGGTGAGCAGCACGGCGGGCGCGCCGCCGGCCGCCAGGAGGTCGACGCGGATCCCGTCGTCGTCGACGGGCACGGGCGGGGTGTCCATTCCGCCGTGCCGCAGGTGCTGGCGGACGCCGAGGGAGCCGGGGTCCTCGACCGCGATCGCGCCGACGCCGGTGCGGGCCAGCACGCGGGTGATCACGCCGAGGGCCTGCGCGGTGCCGGCGACCACCACGATCTGGGCGGGGTCGGCGCGGACGCCGCGGTAGCGGGCCAGCCAGTCGGCGACCGCGGCGCGCAGCGCGGGGACGCCGCGGGGGTCGCCGTAGCCGAGGTCGGCGGCGGGCAGGTCCCGCAGGACGGTGCGCTCGGCGCGCTGCCAGGCCGCGCGCGGGAACGCCGACAGGTCCGGCACGCCCGGGGTCAGGTCGATGCGGGCGGGGGCGGCGCGCAGCGCGTCGAAGACGTCGGCGCCCGGCTCGCGCGGGAACGGCGCCCCGGGGAACGGGGCGCCGGCCCAGGCCGCGGACGACACCGCGGCGGAGGCCGGGCCGGCGTGCGGGC
>NZ_JBIQHY010000070.1:8549-10864 GCF_044508335.1 Actinomadura sp. | reverse complement strand
GGGGCGTCCCGGGAGGGGGCGGGCGGCAGCGGCGCCGCGACGACCACGGTGCCGGCGCGGCCGCGTCCGGCGATGTGCCCGTCGTCGACCAGCCGCTGGTAGGCCTCGGTGACCACGCCGCGCGACACCCCCAGTTCGGCGGCCAGCACGCGGGTGGGCGGCAGGCGGCTGCCGACGGGCAGGCGGCCGTCGCCGATGGCGTCGCGGAGGCGCCGCGCGAGCCAGTCCGACAGGCCGCCGCGCGGGGCCTCGGCCGGGTCGAGCTGCAGGAAGTCCGACCCGCCGGGTTTGGCCCGGCCGGGTTCGTTCCCATTGGACCTGTGCACCGGACCATTGTGGACCCCAAAGTGATCCCATGCAGACCACGACCACGACGACCCAGGCCCCGCCCGGCCCCGCGGGGGCGGCGCCGGGCGGCTACGTGCACGGGTACTCCGGGCGGGAGGCGCGGCGGCTCGGCGACCAGGCCGACGCGCTCGCCGATCTGCTGCACGCCGGGACGTCCTATCCGGCGGGCAGCAGGGTGCTGGAGGCCGGCTGCGGGACCGGCGCGCAGACGGTGCACCTGGCGGCCCGCTCCCCCGCCGCGCACCTGACCGCCGTGGACGTGTCGGCCGGCTCGCTGGCGCGGGCCCGCGCCCGGGTGGCGGCCGAGCTTCCCGGCGCGCGCGTCGCCTGGTGCCGCGCCGACCTGCACGACCTGCCGTTCGGCGGCGGCGCGTTCGACCACGTGTTCGTGTGCTTCGTGCTGGAGCACCTGCCGGACCCGGCCGGGACGCTGGCGGCGCTGCGGCGGGTGCTGCGGCCCGGCGGGACGGTGACGGTGATCGAGGGCGACCACGGGTCGGCGTTCCTGCACCCCGACAGCCCCTACGCCCGCGCCGTGATCGCGCACCTGACGGCGCTGCAGGCCGCGGCGGGCGGCGACGCGCTGATCGGGCGGCGGCTGCGTCCGCTGCTGGCCGCCGCCGGATACGAGCGGATCCACGCCGGGCCCCGCACCGTGTACACCGACGGCGACCGGCCGCGGCTGGCCGCGGCGTTCACCCGCGACACCTTCACCGCGATGGTGGAGGGGGTCCGCGACGACGCGGTCGCGGCGGGGCTGGCCACGCCCGCCGACTGGGACCGCGGCGTCGCCGACCTGCTGCGCGCCGCCGGGCCGGACGGGACGTTCCACTACACCTTCTTCAAGGCGACCGCCGTCAACCCCGGATGAAGGGGCCGGGGGCGGGGCGGGTCAGTCCTCGGGCAGGAGCGGGCCGAGCGGGCCGAGCGGGCCGAGATCGAGGTTGAGGTCGTGGTCGTCGAGGCCGAAGTGGTCCTTGAGGCGGGTCATCGCCTCCTCCAGCCGCATCAGCGCCAGCCCCAGGTCCTCGATCTGCCCGTCGGTCAGGTCGCCGCCCTCGGCGCGGCGCAGCGCCTGCCGCTCCATCAGCTGGCGGATCAGCTCGACCAGCGTCAGGACGAGCTTGACCAGGTCCCGCTCGACCGTCTCGGGGTCGGACCGCAGCCGCTGCATCGTCCGGGACGAGCGTTCGCGCAGGTCCCGCTCGCGGGCGGGCGCCGCCCGCACCGGCGCGTCCGGGGCGCGGCCGGCGAGGACGTCGCGGGTGAACGGGTCGCCGGCGGCGGGGTCGCGCACCGACACCTCCCCGGTCACCGGCCGCCGGTCGCGGGACGCGCGGGGGTCGTGCCCGCCGGGGTGGTGGTCGTGCCGGTTCATGGTCGCTCCTCCTCGGGCAGCAGCTCGTCGCGGACGGTGGTGATCAGCGCCCGCAGCGACACCTGCACCAGGTCCACCCCGGCGATGGAGATCACCAGGTCGCCGGCGATGACGACGCCGCCCGCCAGCAGCCGGTCGAGCAGGTCGACCAGCGCGATCCGCTCCATCGGGGCGTCGCCGCCGTGGTCCAGGACGGCCGTCACGCGTCCCCCGTCACAGGTCGCCCGGCACGCGCGCGGGCGCGGCGCCCGCGGTGTCGATGAAGGAGTACGGCGGCCACGGCCCGGTCACCTCCACCTCGATGCCCGGCAGCCGCTCCCCCGCCGCCCGCGCCACCGCCAGGAAGCCGGGGACCTGCTCCTCGTCCAGCAGGTAGGCGGTGTTGAGGATCTGCGCGCCCGGCCGGCCCGACAGGCGCGGGTCCTGCGGCGGGTGGTGGCGGGACGCCACGGCGTGGTCGGCGAGCTCGGCGTGCACGGCGTCGGCCTGCCCGGCCACGCGCCGTCCCGCGTCGGCGCGGCGGCGGCGCTCCTCCTGCCGGCGCCGCAGGTACGCCGTCCCCACGCCGCCGCCCGAAACGCCGCCCGAA
>NZ_JBIQHY010000070.1:4557-8449 GCF_044508335.1 Actinomadura sp. | reverse complement strand
GGGCCGGGGTTGGGGCCGGTGAGGGGCTCGGCCCTGGGCGCGAGCCCCCCACCGGGATCGGTGCCGCCGGCACCGGCGGATGCGCCGGCGGGAGCATCGGCGGAAGTTCCGGGGGACGCGGCGGGCGGGGCGTCGCCGCGCATGGCCTCGGCGGAGGCGTAGGCCTTCACGCCCCACTCCGACCGGCCGGAGATGAGGTCGAGGATCTCGGTGAACCGCGGGCCCTGCGCCGCCAGCACCTCGGCGACGCGCGCGTCGTCGCGGTAGATCGTGGCGATCCGCACCGGCGCGGTCGGCGCGGCGTGCGCGGCCCGGTCCACCACGTCGTGGTGGGCGCGGGCGGTGGCCTCCAGCCACGCCAGGTCCTCCAGGTTGGCGCGCAGTGCCGCCTCCCCGTACTCGGCGAGCGCGACGGTGCTGACCAGCGCGGTCAGCCCGCCCTCGACCACGCCGCGCACGGGCGCGCCGGCGACGCCGGCGGCGCCGCCGAGCGCGGCCGGGTCCAGGCCGCGCGCCACCCCGTACAGGTAGACGGCGGTGCCGTCCCGGTGACCGGCCGCGCCGCCGGCGGTGTCGCCCGCGGTGTCGCCTGCCGCGTCACCGGCCGGGGCGCCGGGTGCCGGGGCGCCAGGTGTAGGGGCGCCGGTCATGATGTGGACTCCTTCCCCCGCGCCGGGCGGGCCGCCCCGTTCCCGCCGGCCCCGTTCTCACCGGCCGAGCCGGCCTCCAGGGCGGCGAGGCGCTCGCGCAGCCGCCGGTTCTCCTCCAGCAGCTCGCGGTCGGCCTGCCCGGCCTCGGTCTCGTCCTGCCGCGCCTTGGACGACAGCGACGGGTCGTGCTCCCACCAGTCGATGCCCATCTCCCTGGCCCGGTCCACCGACGCGACCAGCAGCCGCAGCTTGATGGTCAGCAGCTCGATGTCGAGCAGGTTCACCCGGATGTCCCCGACGATCACGATCCCCTTGTCGAGGATGCGCTCCAGCAGGTCCGCCAGGTTCGCCGAGGTCCGCTCACCGGCCATCGACCGCGCCGGGGACCGCTGCCCGGTCCAGGAGATCTCGCTCACTGCGTCTCAGTCCCTCTCCACTCGTCCGCGGGGATAGCGGCGGGCGCGGCGGTAGCCGACCAGCTCCCCGTCGGCGTCCACCTCGGTGTCGTAGCAGGCGAGGATGTCGGCGGAGTCGGGGATGCGGCGGGTCTCCACCACCTCCACCGCGACGCGCCAGCCGTCCTCGCCGGCCCGCTCGATCCCCACCACGCACTCGGCGCTGCGGCCGGTCATCGCGGTGACGTGCTCGACCGCCCGTTTGGCGGCCTCGGACGCGGACATCATCACTGGCCTCCCGCTATCCGCCCGGCCGGTAGCCGCGGGCGCGGCCCTCGTTCAACCGGCGGATCAGCTCCTCCTCGCGGGCCGCGGCCTCGTCCTCGGTGATCTCACCGGCGGCGGCCTCGTCGGCGATCTGCTGCATCTCCGCGGCGATCCGCCCCGGGTCGTACAGCTGCGCCTCGGCCTGCTCGGTGAGGGTCTCGGCCAGCCACACCACGCCCTTGACGGGCGCGAGCGGCAGCGTGACCAGGCCGCTGAACAGTCCCATCGCCCTCACTGCTCCGGGACGAAGTCGTAGGGCGGCAGCGGCCCGACCAGCCGGACCCGGATCCGGTCGGCGTGGGTCTCGCCGAGCTTCTCCACGGCCTCCTCGAACTGCGCGCGGCGGTCGGCGGGCACCAGGAACGAGGCGTCCAGGACGTCCTCCTCCCGCGCGGGCGTCTTGCGCACGAACGCCTCCGCCGCCGGGGCCGCGCCGTCCAGCAGGACCTGCCCGTCGCGCTCGCGGCGCCGCTCCATCGCCTGCGCGATCAGCTCGCCCAGCCGGATGCGGTCGTAGTAGACGGCGTCGGCGGCGTCCGGGGGGACCTCCCGCAGCCGCTGCGACAGCTCGGCGATCTCCGGCTCGGCCGCCATGATCTCGCCCAGCACCTCGTCCTGGACGTAGGTGGCCTTCAGCCGCAGCTCGACCCTGCCCTCCAGCTGGTCCAGGACCTGCCCGAGGCGGTCGGAGTTGCCGGCCAGCAGCTCCTTCTCCACGGCGTCGCGGTCGGCCAGCGCCGCGCCGAACCGGAACGGCAGCACCACGGTACCGGCGTCCACCAGCGCGTTCAGCACCCGCTGGTGCGCCACCAGGTCGGCGCGCTCGCCCAGCGCCCGGCCGGTGGGCAGGTCGCTGACGATCGCGGCGCACACGCCGCCGTCGCGCACCAGCGCCACCGGGCGGTCGTCCAGCCCGCTCACATCGGCGGGCAGCTCGGCGTCCGCGCGGGTCACGCCGTACACGTACTGCGGGACCCGCTCCTGCGTCCCCTGGCCGCCGGGGGGTTGCGGCGTGCTCATTCTTCCTCGTCCTCCTTCTTGCGGGACGAGCGGCGCCGCGCGGGCTGCTTCTCCTCCTCGTCGTCGTCGGAGTCGCCGCCGCCGAAGGTCTCCTTCAGCCGCTCGCCCGCGCCCTCCAGCGCGCCGCGCGTCTTCTTCTTGGCGCCCGACTCCTGCATGCCCTCCACGAACTGCGGCAGGCCCTGCGAGGTGCCGTCGTGGGCGATGTCGAGACGGTTCACGGCCTCGGCGAACCGCAGGTAGGTGTCGACGCTGGCGACCACGATCCGCACATCGACCGTGAGGATCTCGATCCCGACCAGTGACACACGCGCGTACAGGTCGATGACCAGGCCCTTTTCCAGGATCAGGTCGACGACGTCGGCGAGGCTGCTGCCTGTTCCGCCGCGCTGGACGTAATTGCTGCCCGAAGTCTGCTGGGCGATCGGCCCAGTCATCTCATCTCCTCGATCGGGGGTTTGCTCTGGGGGTTTGGCACGCACCCCGGTGTACCCACACCGATCTCTCTAAACAGGTCTTCTCGTTTCGGTCACCCGCCGGTCAACGCGCGCGTCCACCCGCGCCCTCCCGAGGTCCGGCGGGTGGACGCGGGCAGGCCGCGGCGCCCCCGGGCGGGCCGGGGGCGCCGCGGCCTGAACGTTCGGGCTGGTGCCCGCTGGGGTTGCGCGGTCAGCGTTTCCTGGCGGTGAGGCGCCCGACGACCAGGCCGGCGACGGCCGCCGCGGCGACCGGAGCGGCCCGCAGGAACTTCCGCAGGTTCACCAGCTTGACCAGGGCCGTGGCGCGGCCAGGCAGCGCCGCGACCTGCCCGCCGGCCCCTGCGGCGGCCCGCCCCGCCGACTGCGCGGTCGAACCGGCGGTGCCGGCCGTCTCCCGCGCGGTGTCGGCGGTGCCGCCCGCCGCCTTCCCGGCGGCCTTCCCGGCCGCGTCGCCGGCGGACCGGCCGGCCTTGCCCGTGGTCTCGGTCACCTTTCCGGAGCCGTTGCCCGGCATCGAGGGGGTGTCCATCATGTGTCCTTTCATCGGGGGAATCGTGTCGGCCGCCGAGGTCGGCCGGGGGTCAGCCGCCGCGCAGCGCCCGCTCGGCGGCCGTCTCGCCGGCCGCCGTCTCCTCGGTCACGGGCTGCGCCGGCCGCCGGAACCGCCGCGGCCGCGGCAGCGGCCCGGCGGGCGCGTGCTCCTCGGCGGACGGGAAGCACCCGAATCCGGTCATCGACGCCTCCCTGGTCCGCCGGGCCCGCAGCACCGCCTTCAGCGCCGCACGTACAACTGCACGTACGGCTGCGCGGAGCACCGCACGTAGCGCGGCCTACCCTCGCGAGCCCGCGCAAACCTGCCCCGGCCCGGCGCGCACGCGCCGCCGGGGCCGCTGCCAGACGGTTGGAAACGTCGGTCGGGGTATGGCGGAGCCATGCCCGCCCCAAGACGCGACCGCGAGCCCGGCGGGGACCGCCCGCACACGCGCCGCGCGCCGCCACCCGCACATGCCGCCGTCCGCCG
>NZ_JBIQHY010000070.1:0-4457 GCF_044508335.1 Actinomadura sp. | reverse complement strand
GGGACCGCCCGCACACGCGCCGCGCGCCGCCACCCGCACATGCCGCCGTCCGCCGCGCCGTCCGCCGTGCCGTCCGCGGGGCCGTCCGCGGGGCCGCCGAGCCGCTGGCGTGGTGGGCGGCGCTGACCGCCGTCTACCTGGGGCTGGCGTCCACGATCTCCGTCACCGAGATCACCGTCGGGGCGGCGGCCGCCGCGGCCTGCGCCGCCGCCGCGGTGGCCGGGCGCCGCGCCCTGCTCACCGACGAGCCCACCGGCGAGCCCACCGACAGGCCCACCGGCGAGCCCGCCGGCGGCGCCGCTCCCGGCCGGCGGCCCGTGCCGCTCGCCCGTCTCGCCGGCCCTCTCGCGCTGCTGCCCGTCCAGATCACCGCCGACATCGCCCGCATCACCGTGCGCGGAGCCGCCGGCGGGGACTGGACGCCCCTGGCCGTCGCGCCCGATCCCGCTCGCCGCGGCGCCGCCACCCTGCTGATGTCGGCGTCGCCCGGCACCTACGTCGGCGGTGTCGACCCCGGGCGGAACCTGGTGCGCGTGCACCGCCTCACCCCCCGCCCGTCCCCGTTCGAGCGGCGGCTGCGCGCCGCCGGGCTCATCGGCGGCCCTGTCCGGGACGCCGACGGGGAGGTGCCGTGACGACCGACGCGGTGAACACCGCGCTGCCCGCCCTGGCCGTCATGCTCGGCGGGCTGCTGCCCGCCCTGCTGGCCCAGCTGCGCGGCCGCCCCGCCGGGCGGCTCGCCGGGCTCATCGTCACCGGCCCGCTGGTCACCCTCGTGCTGGTGCTGCTGGCCGCAGCCTACGGGCGGCCCGCCTACCTGGACGTGGCGCTGGTGCTGGCGCTGCTGTCGTTCGCCGGGTCGCTGGTGTTCGCCCGGTTCCTGAGCCGGACCCTGTGAGACCGCCCGTGAAACCGCCCGTGAGACGCGCCGCGGAGGAGGACCCCCGATGAGCCTCGACCTGCTCGCCGACGTGCTGACCTGGGCGGGCGCCGCCGTCGCCGTCGCCGCAGCGCTGCGGCTGCCCTTCACCCGCGGCGCGGCCGCCCGCCTGCACACCGTCGCGCCCGTCACCGCCCTGGCCGCGCCGCTGCTGATCGCCGGGACGGCGCTGCGGCCCTGGTCGTCCTGGCACGACGTCGCCAAGCTCGCCGTCATCGCCGCGCTGCTCGCCGCGACCGGCCCGCCCGCGGTGCTCACCGCCGGGCAGGCCGTCGAACGCGCCGCCGGCAGATCGGAGTGAACCGCCGTGACCCCCGCCGTACCTCCCGCCGTGTCCTCCGCCGCGTCCTCCATCCCGTCCTCCATCCCGTCCTCCATCCCGTCCTCCATCCCGTCCTCCGTCGCGGGCCACGCCGCGCTGGACGCGCTGTCGGGGCCGCTCGCCGACGCGCTCATCGGCGCCGCGCTGGCCATGACCGCGCTCATGGCCACGGCGGTCGTGCTGACCCGCAGCACCGTCCGGCAGGCGATCGTGCTGTCGGGCTACGGGATGGTCCTGGGCCTGCTGTTCCTCATCCTGCAGGCGCCCGACGTCGCCATGTCCCAGATCGGGGTCGGCACCGTGCTGCTCCCGCTCATCGTCGTGCTCGCCCTGCACACCACCCGCCGCTACCGCGACACCGGCGGCGGCGAGAACGAGCGCGACCCCGGCCGCGGCACCGGAACCGGCAGCGGGGCGGGCACGGAGGCCGGCGGGGCGGGGCGCGGCCCCGGGGAGCGGGAGGCGCCGCGGTGAGGCCGCCCGCCCGCACCCTGCTGTTCGCCGCCGGAGCCGCCGGCACCGCCGCGCTGTTCACCGCCGGAACCCTCGGCCTGCCCCGCTTCGGGAGCGCCCTGCACCCCTACGCCGACCGCGCCGTCGGCCAGGCCGTCCGGCAGGGCACCCCCAACGCCGTCGCGTCGGTCACCTTCGACCAGCGCGCGTTCGACACCCTCGGCGAGGAGCTGATCCTGCTGTCGGCGGCGCTGGCCGCCGTCGTGCTGCTGCGCCCCGTGGGCCGCGAACGGGAGGAGGACGGCGGCTCCCACCGGCACGGACCGGCCGAGGTGCCGGACGCGCTGCGCATCGTCGGGTACCTGCTGCTGCCCCTCACCCTGCTGGTCGGGGTCTACCTGGTCGCACACGGCCACCAGTCCCCCGGCGGCGGGTTCCAGGGCGGCGTCGTCCTGGGCACCGCCGTCCACCTGCTCTACCTCGCCGGGGACTACCCCGCGCTGCAGCGGCTGCGTCCCGTCCCGCTGCTGGAGTCGGCCGAGGCGGTGGCCGCCGCGGCGTTCGTGCTGCTGGTCCTGGCCGCCGCCGGGCAGGCCGCCACCGGCCGCATCCCCGCGCTGAACACCGCCGTGGGCGCCGAGGTCGGCTGCGCCCTGGTCCTGCTCCTGGGCAAGTTCTTCGACCAGGCCCTCCTGGTCCACGACACCCGCCCCGGCGGTGGCGGGGGCGGTGGCGGCGGGCCGAAGGAGGCCGCGTGAGCCTGCTCCCCTACCTGACCGCCGGCTGGATCATGCTCGTCGGCATCTACGGGATCGTCACCAGCCGCGACCTCATCCACGCCGTGGTGTGCCTGTCGGTCACCCAGTCCGGCACCTACGTGCTGCTGCTGGCCATCGGCCACCGCTACGACGCCACCGCGCCGGTGTTCTCCGACCGGCCGCCGCCGCCCGCCGGGCGGCCCGTCACCGACCCCGTCGTGCAGGCCATGGCCCTCACCGACATCGTCGTCGGCGCCACCGTCACCGCGCTGCTGCTCGCCCTGGCCGTGCAGGTCGCCAGGCGGCGCGGCAGCCTGGACCCGGGCGCGCTGCGCTCCCTCGAATCGTGATCCTGCAGGCCACGGTGGCGCTGCCGGTCCTGGCCGCGGCGCTGCTGGCCGCCGCCGGGCGGTGGCTGCCGCGGCCGGCCGTGGACGCCGCCGCGCTGCTCACCGCCGCCGCCGTCACCGTCCTGACCGCGCTGACCCTGGCCCGCTCCGGCCGCGACCCGCAGGTCACCTCGCTCGGCGGATGGGGGCCGGGCACCGGCGTGGGCATCCCCCTGGTCGCCGACCCGCTCGCCGCCGGCCTGGCCTGCGCCACCGCCGCCCTCACCCTGGCGGCGCTGGTGTTCTCCTGGCGGTACTTCACCGAGATCCAGGCGATCTTCCACGCGCTGATCCTGCTGTTCCTGGCCTCGATGTGCGGGTTCGTGTACACCGGGGACCTGTTCGACGCGTTCGTGTTCTTCGAGCTGATGAGCGTCGTGGCGTTCGCGCTGACCGGGTACCGCTCCGAGGAGCCCGCCACCGTCCACGGCGCCCTGAACTTCGGGATCGTCCAGTCGATCGGCGCGTACCTGTCCCTGGCCGGCGTCGCGCTGGTGTACGGGCGCACCGGGCAGCTCGGCCTGGCCGCCGCCGGACGGCACCTCGGCGGCGGGGCCGGGCACGGCGGCGCCCTCGTCACCGCCGCGTTCGTGCTGATCTGCACCGGCTACCTGGTCAAGGCCGCCTCGGTCCCCTTCCACTTCTGGCTCGCCGACGCCCACGCCGTCGCCCCCACCCCGGTGTGCGCGCTGTTCTCCGGCGTGATGGTCGAGCTCGGCGTGTACGGGGTGGCGCGGACGTACTGGGCGATGTTCGCCGGGCTGGTCCCGCTGCGCGCCGTCGCCGTGCTCGGCGCCGCCGCCGCGCTGCTGGGCGCCGTGATGTGCCTGCTGCAGCACCACATCAAGCGGCTGCTGGCCTACTCCACCGTCAGCCATGTCGGGATCCTGCTGGTCGGCGTCGCAGCCGGCACCCCCGGCGCGCTGGGCGGCACGGCCTACTACCTGGCCGGGCACGCCGGGGTGAAGGGCGCGCTGTTCCTGGCGGCCGGGGTGCTGCTGAACCGGCACCAGACCGTCGACGCGCGCGAGCTGCGCGGCCGCGGCCGCGGCATGCCCGTCACCGGCCTGACGTTCCTGGTGGGGGCGCTGTGCCTGGCCGGGCTGCCGCCGTCGGGGCTGTTCGCCGGGCATTCGGTCACCGAGCACGCCGTCCTGGAGCTGGGCTGGTGGTGGTACGCGCCGCTGTCGGCCGCCGCGTCCGCGCTCACCGCCGGGGCCGTCCTGCGGGTGTGGCTCACCGTGTGGCGCGGCACCCCCACCGAGCAGGACGCCGGGACGGGCGGGCAGAGCGGGCACGAGGACCCCGAGACGCCCGGCGGGCTGGCGTCGGTGCCCTGGACGATGAGCCTGCCCGGGGCGGTGCTGCTGGCGGCCGGGCTGGCCGCGGGGCTGCTGCCGGGCGGCCCGGTCTCGGCCGCCGCGCACGTGTTCGCGAGCCGGGACGCCTATGCCGGGCTGGTCCTGGACGGGCACGCGGCGCACCCGCACGCGCCGCCCGCCGACCCGTGGACCGCGCCCGGCCTGGCCGGGGTCGCCGTCACGCTGCTGCTGGCCGCGGCGGTCGCCGCCGCCGCCGGCGTCCGCCGCCCCGCC
>NZ_JBIQHY010000201.1:0-5771 GCF_044508335.1 Actinomadura sp. | reverse complement strand
GCGGATGGGTCTGGAGACCGAGAGCCTCAAGGGCGGCTGCTGCGGCCTCGCCGGCTCCTGGGGGTTCGAGAACGGCAAGTACGACATCTCGATGGACTGCGGGGAGCAGGCGCTGCTGCCCGCCGTCCGGGACGCCGCCGGCGGCACGGCCATCGTCGCCGACGGCTTCTCCTGCAAGACCCAGATCGAGGACGCCGGGACGGGGCGGCGCGCACTGCACGTCGCGGAGCTCATGCGGCTCGCCCGGGAGAGCGGCGGCCCGGTCGAGGGCAGGCCGGAGGAGGCGCGCCGGGCGAGCAGGCCCGCGCCGCCGCTGTCCCGGCGCGCCGCCCGCGTCGGCGGGCGTCGGGCTGGCCCTGCGGCGTCCGGCGGCGAGGCGCCGGTGACCTTCGCGAGGCTCGCGGCGATCCTGCCCGGGATCGCCGCGCTGCTCGGCATCGGCGGCGCCGGCCCCGTCGGCGGCCGCCTTCGCCGGGCCGCCGGAGAAAAAGGCTGAGCCGCGCGTGAGCGCCGCCCTCCGGCGCTAGGTGCGGCCGGCACGTAGTGGCCGGCCGCACTTACCGGATCTGTCACCGGTTGCTATACAGAGAGTGGCCGGCTCCCGCATCGGTTTCACGGCAGAAAGGCCGTGCGGGTGAAAGGCTCCACGCTTTTCGCATGCCGCGGGGGAGGTTCATTCACGTGACCGGCTTCGAGCACGCGCGGGCGGTCGCCGACGCGGTCCTCTACGAGGGGTACCTGCTCTATCCGTACCGGCGCTCGTCCGGCAAGAACCGCGTGCGCTGGCAGTTCGGCGTGCTCGTCCCGCCCGCGTGGGCGCGGGAGCACGGCCTGGACGACACCGGCGTCGCGGGCTCGGCCGAGGCGGCGTGGCAGCGGACCGAATGCCTCATCGAGGCGCGGCCCGACACCGTCGTCCATTTCCGTGTCCGTTTTCTCCAGTTGCAGAGAAAGGGCGTGGAGAAGCGGCTCCCCGGCGGCCGCCACGAACCGGTCGATTCACTCGACGCGGGGGAGCGCGCGGAATTCTCCTTCGACGAGGCCGTGCCGCAGGAATTCGACCTCCAGTTCCGCCTCGGGGACGTGCTCCGGGACGAGGAGAGGTTCACCGTCCACGTCCCGGGAGGCGAGGAGGCCGAGCCCGTCCTGGACGAGGCGGGCGGCGCGGCCGGCCGGGTGGTCCGGCGGCGGTGGCCGCTGACGGCGTCCGTCACCGTGTCGGCGGAGCGCTGCGACGCCGCGCGCCCGCTCGACCGGATCCGGGTGCGGATCGACAACGCCGGCACCGGCACGCCGGGCTCCGCGTCCCGCGACGAGGCGCTGCGCTGCTCGCTGCTCGCCTGCCACGTGCTGCTCCGGACGGACGGCGGCGCCTTCGTCTCGCTGCTCGACCCGCCAGAGTGGGCGCGGCGGGCGGCCGGCGAGTGCGCGAACGTCCACGTCTTCCCCGTCCTGGCCGGGCCGGAGGGCGAGCGGCACACGGTGCTGTCCTCGCCGATCCTGCTGTACGACCACCCGCGCGTCGCCCCGGAGAGCCCCGGCGACCTGCACGACGCGACGGAGATCGACGAGATCCTGTCGCTGCGGACGCTGACGCTGACCGACGCCGAGAAGCGGGAGGCGCGCGGCACCGACGCGCGGGCCGCCGCGATCCTGGACCGGACCGAGTCGATGCCGCGGGAGGTGTTCTCCCGCCTGCACGGCGCGATCCGCTCCCGGGAGCCGGTTCCCGGCGCGGCGTCCGGCAGAGTGGTGGTGGCGGGCGTCGACGTGGGGCGGGGAAGCCGGGTCCGGCTGCGGCCCCGGACGCGCGGCACCGACCCCCAGGACCGGTTCCTGGACGGCCGGACCGCCCGCGTCGAGGCCGTCCTCACCGACGTGGACGACGCCGCGCACCTGGCCGTCACCGTCGAGGACGATCCGGCGGCCGAGCTCAACCAGTGGTACGGCCGGTTCCGCTACTTCGCCCCCGACGAGGTCGAGCCCCTCACCGCGCGGGACGCCGCCGGGGAGGCGCCATGAGCCCGCGGGTGCTGGTGGCCGGGATCGGCAACGTCTTCCTCGGCGACGACGGGTTCGGCGTCGAGGTGGTCCGGCGGATGGCCGCGGCCGGCCTCCCGGAGAACGTGGACGTCGCCGACTACGGCATCCGCGGCGTCCACCTGGCCTACGAGCTGCTGAACGGCCGGTACGGCGTCCTGATCATGGTGGACGCGGTGCCGGTGGAGGGGGAGCCCGGCACCCTCGCCGTCATCGAGGTGGACGCGGCGGCCGTGGACGGCATCGTCGCCGGCCTCGACCCGTCCGATCCGCTGGCCCCGCCCGCCGTGGACGGCCACGGCATGCACCCGATGGCCGTCCTCCGGCTGCTGCGGCAGCTCGGCGGCGAGGTGGGGCGCGTCCTCGTGGTGGGCTGCCGGCCCGCCGCCGTCGACGAGCGCATGGAGCTGTCCGAGCCCGTGCGCGCCGTGCTGGACGAGGCGGTCGCGCTGGTGACGGACCTGGCCCGGGACGAGGCGAGCACGGAAGTGGAGCGGGCGCATGCATGAGCTGGGGATGTGCGAGGCCATCGTCGAGGCGGCGCTGCGGCGGGCGGACGGCCGCCCGGTCCGGGGGATGAGGGTCCGCGTCGGCGGCCACCCGGTCGACCGCGGGGTGATCGAGCAGGGCGTCCGGGTGGCGGCGCTGGGCACCCTCGCCGAAGGCGCCGGCATCGACCTGGTGCTGGAGCCGCTGTCGGTGCGCTGCGCGCGCTGCGGCGCGGAGACGCCGGTGGACTCGGCCCTGGCGCTCGCGGCCTGCCCGGCCTGCGGCGCCGTGGACGTGCGGACCGCCGGCCACGAGGACGTCGTCCTGGAGTCGATCACCGTTGACGCCCCCGCAGACGAGGAGGTAACGCCATGACCGAGGCGAAGGGCTTCGACGAGATCCACATCCTGTGGATCTCCGAGGGCATGAGCTGCGACGGCGACACCGTGTCGGTGACGGCGTCGGCCCAGCCGGCGATCGAGGACGTGGTCACCGGGCTCATCCCGGGCCTGCCGAAGGTGCACCTGCACAACAAGGTCCTGTCGCCGACCCTCGGCGGCGAGGAGTTCCTCGCGCCGTTCCGGGCGGCGGCGCGCGGCGAGCTGGAGCCGTTCATCTTCGTGCTGGAGGGCTCGGTCCCCAACGAGAAGATCAACGGGGACGGCTACTGGTCGTCGTTCGGCAACGACCCGGACACCGGCGAGCCGCTCACGCTGAACTGGTGGATCGACCGGCTGGCGCCGAAGGCGTGGGCGGTCGTCGCGGCCGGCACGTGCGCCACCTACGGCGGCATCCACGCGATGGCGGGCAACCCGACCGGCTGCATGGGCCTCGCGGACTACCTCGGCTGGGACTTCAGGTCGGCGGGCGCGCTGCCGATCGTGAACGTCCCCGGCTGCCCGGTGCAGCCCGAGAACTTCATGGAGACCCTGACCTGGGTCCTGTACCACGCGGCCGGGGCGGCGCCGCCGCCGCCGCTGGACGACAAGCTGCGCCCGCAATGGATGTTCGGCAAGACGGTGCACGAGGGCTGCGACCGCGCCGCCTACTACGAGCAGGCCGACTTCGCCCAGGACTACAACTCGCCGAAGTGCCAGGTGAAGGTCGGCTGCTGGGGCCCGGTCGTCAACTGCAACGTGCCGAAGCGCGGCTGGATGGGCGGCATCGGCGGCTGCCCGAACGTGGGCGGCATCTGCATCGGCTGCACGATGCCGGGCTTCCCGGACAAGTTCATGCCGTTCATGGACGCCCCGCCCGGCGGCACCCTCTCCTCGATGATGATCAAGCCCTACGGGGCGTTCATCCGCCGGATGCGCGGGATCACCAACGCCACGGTGAACGAGGAGCCGAAGTGGCACCACGACCGCGAGCTGCTGACCAGCGGCTACAACCCGCGCTGGCGGCCGTAGCGGAAGGGTCCGGGCCGCGGAACACGACCACAGCGAGAGGACGGCACGAATGGCAACGACCGAGCAGATGCCCGCCGGCGCGCAGCCGGGGCAGCTCGTGGAGATGTCGTGGGACCCGATCACCCGCATCATCGGCAACCTCGGCATCTACACCAAGATCGATTTCGCGAACCGCAGGGTCGCCGAGTGCCACAGCACGTCGTCGCTGTTCCGCGGCTACTCGGTGTTCATGAAGGGCAAGGACCCGCGGGACGCCGGGTTCATCACCAGCCGCATCTGCGGCATCTGCGGCGACAACCACACCACCTGCTCGGTGTACGCGCAGAACATGGCGTACGGCATCAAGAACCCGCCGCTCGCCGAGTGGATCCTCAACCTCGGCGAGGCCGCCGAGTACATGTTCGACCACACGATCTTCCAGGACAACCTCGTCTTCGTGGACTTCTGCGAGGCGATGGTGAAGGACACGAACCCGAGCGTCCTGAAGAGGGCGCGGAACACGCAGGCGCCGAACGCCGGAGTCCACGGGTACCGGACGATCGCCGACATCATGGAGGCGTTCAACCCGTTCGAGGGCGCCGTGTACAAGGAGGCGCTCCAGGTCAGCCGCACCACGCGGGAGATGTTCTGCCTGATGGAGGGCAGGCACGTGCACCCGTCGACCGTCTATCCGGGCGGTGTCGGGACGATGCCGAGCCCCACGCTGTTCACCGACTACCTGTCGCGGCTGATGCGCATCGTCGACTTCGTCAAGAAGGCCGTCGCGATGAACGACGACGTCTTCGACTTCTTCTACGAGGCGCTGCCCGGATACGAGGAGGTCGGACGGCGGCGCGTCCTGCTCGGGTGCTGGGGCGCGTTCCAGGACCCGGACGTCTGCGACTACAAGTACGAGAACATGAACCGCTGGGGCAAGGCGATGTACGTCACCCCCGGCATCGTCGTCGACGGCAAGCTCCTCACGACCGACCTCGTCGACATCAACCTCGGCATCCGCATCCTGCTGGGCAGCTCCTACTACGACGACTGGGTGAACGAGGAGCCGTTCGTCACCCACGACCCGCTCGGCAACCCCGTCGACATGCGGCACCCGTGGAACCAGACCACGCTGCCCGTCCCGCAGAAGCGCGACTTCGACGACAAGTACAGCTGGGTGATGAGCCCCCGCTGGTTCAACCCGGACACGCGGGAGCACCTGGCGCTGGACACCGGCGGCGGCCCGTTCGCGCGGCTCTACACGACGGCGCTGGCGAACATCGTCGACACCCCGTACGTGAAGTCGACCGGCTCCAGCGTGAAGATCTCGCTGCCGAAGGGCGAGCAGCTGCCGGAGACGACGCTCGAATGGCGGATCCCGCAGTGGTCCAACGCCATCGAGCGCGACCGCGCCCGGGTCTACTTCGTGGCGTACGCGGCGGCGATGGCGGTGTACTTCCTGGAGAAGGGCCTCGGCCTCGTCCGGGAAGGCGACACCAGGATCTTCGACGACTTCGAGGTGCCGGACGAGGGCATCGGATGCGGCTTCCACGAGGCGGTGCGCGGCGTGCTGTCCCACCACCTCGTCATCAAGGACAAGAAGATCGCGAACTACCACCCGTACCCGCCGACGCCGTGGAACGGCAGCCCGCGCGACAGCTACGGCACGCCCGGCCCGTACGAGGACGCCGTCCAGGACATGCCGATCTTCGAGGAGAACGGCCCGGACGACTTCCGGGGCGTCGACATCATGCGCGCCGTGCGCAGCTTCGACCCCTGCCTGCCGTGCGGCGTGCACATGTACCTCGGCAAGGGCCGCGAGCTGAAGAAGCTGCACTCGCCGATGTTCGGGGCGAC